>JAGXSN010000120.1 GCA_018333815.1 Sulfuritalea sp.
TGGCAGCAGATTCTTGGCGAGCGCGCCCCTCGGCTCGTGGGCGCCGCTGCCCCGCCGCTCGTCGGTGAGTGTTTCGCTTACACGATCAGAGGGCCCTCCGCACGACAGGCGGAATCGCCAGCCCTCCCGCGCGCGTCGGCGGAATCCGCGTGCGCACGATCCTCATCAGCGCCCCGCAGCAAGGGCACGGGATTGGCGCACGTTCCTTGGCCAACGCTGATGCCAGGACGGGAACGAACTTCAGCAGCAGATGCAGCAGCGCGATCAGACGCTTGCAGTTGGGATGCAGAAAGCCGAAATTGCGCGCCCGGCGGAAGCCCTTCGGCAGCACATGCTGAAGAACCAGCCAGAGGAAATCCGCGCCGGCCAGCGTCCGCCGTTCCATCCGTCCGGTCTTGGCATGGCGATAGCGGAACGTCACCTGGCCGTCGCGGCAAGCCACGATATCCTGCTCGCGGATGACGCCCCGGTACAGATAGCGCCCGAGGTAAATGAGTGCCGAGGCTCCCGTGCCGACCGATTTGCAATCCACCACCCAGTCAGCCGGATAGCGGGCTGGCAGCGTCAGCCCCGCCGACGTGAAGCTGTCCAGCATCTTGGCCCGGAAGACTTTCGCCAGCGCCTTGTGGCTGAACAGGAATCCCTTGCCCCGGCGCCGCTTGGTGCGCCAGAGCGCCTTCTCGGCATCGACGGCCGCTGCCGGCACCACCAGATGCACATGCGGGTGATAGTCGAGTCGCCGCGAATGGGTGTGCAGTACCGCGATGGCACCTGGGGTTCCGGCCAACTGCCGGTCATTCTGGCTGAAGGTGCGCACGGTCTCCCAGGCACTCTTCATCAGTAGATCGTAGGCGATGCGCGGATGGGCGGCGGCCAGCGGCCGGAATTGCGCCGGCAGGGTGAAGGTCACCAGAAAATAGTCGGCCGGCACCAGCCGCTGCATTTGCCGTTCCAGCCATTGCTGACTCTCGTGATGCTGGCAGTGCGGGCAGTGGCGGTGACCGCAGGAGTGCGGAACCAGGGATCGATGATCGCACGCGGTACAGGCGACCTGCATCTTGGGGCTGGCCTCTGTGCGGCAGTGCGTGATGGCGGCGAGTGCCCGCAGGTGGTCGGCTGTGAGGCGGTCGCGGTATTGCGCGCGAAAGTCGTCGCCGAAGGCGTCGATGATGTGGGCGAGCCGCGTCATTTGACTTGCCCCCAGGTCAGGTGGAAGCCAGCCATCAGGCCGTTGATGCGCTCGATGGCGTGATGCTGGGTCTGGTCGGTCAGGTGGGTGTAGCGGGCGGTGGTCAGAATAAAGTGGTGACCGAGGATCTTCTGTACCTCGATCAGATCGACGCCGGCCTCGATCAGATGGGTGGCATAGCTGTGGCGCAGACTGTGCGGCGTGATGTTTTTTTTAGGCCGCAAGCCGTGATGACTTTGTGCAGGGTGGTCTGCACGCCGCCCGGGTCGAGCGGCGTGGTGACGGCGGCGGCGCCCTTGCGGCCGGCCGAGCGGTTGGGAAACATCAGCACCGGGTTGCGATGCAGCGGCCAGTAGCGGCGCAAGAGGTGCAGCGTGGCCTGCGGCAGCGGCACGAGGCGGTCCTTGTTGCCCTTGGCGTCGCGGATATGCACGCGGTGGCGCGCGGCATCGATGTCGCCGACTTGCAGGCGCAGCCCTTCGCCCAACCGCAGGCCCATGCTGTAAAGGGTGAAGAAGAACACGCGGTAGCTGAGCACGCGGGTGGCGGCAAAGATGCGCCGGGCTTCATCGAGGGTGACGATGTCCGGCAACCGCTGGCTCTTGGGCGGCTTGATCAGGCCGGGCGCCACCCAGGGCTTCTTGAGGACGTGCTCGTGATAGAACTTGAGCCCGTACAGATTGTGCCTCACCGTGCTCCAGGAGTGACTGTCAACCAGATCGGCGAAGTACTCGATCAGTTGCGCCTCAGTCAGGTCGTCGATGCGGTGGTCAAAGTACTCACCAATCCGGCGGATGGCACGGGAATAGGCATCGATCGTGTTCGGTTGCAGGCCCTTGAGCTTGAGGTGCTTGAGATGTGTCTGGTACTGCCGCTCAAAGTCGGCAGTGGATGGCTTCGTCATGCTGGCATTTCCTCACGATTGGTTGCAAAATCACCCCAACGTCCCCGTCGGAGTGTTCGTGAAGATTAATGCGTGTCGGCACGGCCTGCGACTTCTGCCGCGTAGCGGCTTCGTCCAACGATACGTATTGCATGAGCCGCACTTCAACTATCCATACAGCACACCTGCCATCGGTCACGATAACCGCGAAATCGCGGTCACGCTTCCGTGAAACACCGGTCACGCTTTGGCGAAATCACCGGTCACGATGGCGCGAAATACGCAGACAAATGGCGATCAAGCGCCACCACGGCGCTGGCGGAACCCGAGGAAGCCCGTGCCAGCCCGCAAGCCACGCGGGCCGACAAGAAGCGCATCAAGGAACTCGAACGCGAACTGCTGCGCAAGGACCGGGCCTTGGCCGAGACCGCCGCGCTGCTCGTGCTGTCAAAAAAAGTCGCGGCGATCTTCAGCAAGGGAGAGGCCGAATGATCGGCCTCGAAGATCGCCAGGCGTTGGCCCGAGATATTCATACCGCCCATACGGCGGGCGCCCGGCTCAAGCCGGCCTGCGCGATTGCCGGCATCGATCTGCGCACCCTCTAGCGCTGGCAAGCCGCCGCCGGCCTGGTCAGCGGGGATGGCCGGCCGCGGGCGGTGCGGGCGACACCCAGCCACGCCCTCTCCGAGGCCGAGCGTGCGCACCTGCTGGCCGTGGCCAACGCGCCGCGCTTTGCCGCCGTGCCCCCGGCGCGCATCGTGCCCATGCTGGCCGACGAGGGCGTCTACCTGGCCAGCGAATCCACCTTCAATCGCGTGCTGAAGGCGCACGGACAAACCGCCCACCGCGGACGGGCCAAGGCACCCAAGGCCGTCCGGCCGCCGACCACGCATGTAGCCACTGCGCCCCGTCAGGTGTGGTGCTGGGACATGACCTATCTGCCCGCGCAGGTGATGGGGCGTTGGTTTCACCTTTATCTGATCCTGGACCTGTACAGCCGCAAGATCGTCGGCTGGGAAGTCCATGACGCCGACCATGCCGACCATGCCGCCCACCTGGTGCGCCGTACCGCGCTGGCCGAGGGTATTGCCGCGATGGGCACCAAGCCCGTCCTGCATGGCGACAACGGTTCCACGCTCAAGGCCACGACGGTACTGGCGATGCTCAACTGGCTGGGCGTCGAACCCTCGTACTCCCGACCGCGCGTCAGTGATGACAACGCCTATGCCGAGTCGTTGTTTCGTACCGCCAAGTACCGCCCCGAGTTTCCCGCCAAGGGCTTTGCCGATCTCGACCAGGCCCGCAGCTGGGCGGCCGGCTTCGTGCGTTGGTACAACTTCGATCATCGCCACAGCGGCATTCGCTATGTCAGCCCCGCTCAGCGCCACGCCGGCGATGATCTGGCGATTCTGGCGGCGCGGCATGACTTGTACCTCAAAGCTCGCGCACTCAACCCGGCGCGCTGGTCCGGCGACACTCGAAACTGGACGCCCATCGGCGCCGTGACGCTCAATCCGGAACGCGACTCCATCATAAAGACGCATTTGGCGGGGCTCAATATTCAGGCGTTGGCTGCATGAACGAGGCGACAACTACCTTGACGCGCGCCGACACGCCGTCGTTCCTCTATACCAAAATGCAGAAGGCATCATGTCAGGCCAAGATTTCTGCCGTAGGAAACCCGTGAACAGCCCTCTTTCATATATGGCGCGAGCAACTGGATACGCTATTCACCGCTTAGCATTTTCTTCCTGCCATTGCAACAATACTATTACGGTCCATAACCACAGGGGTTGTTCGCGAACACCCGAATAGTGATCTTCAAAATCTTGCCTCAGTGCATCATGGTCAAGAAAATCTGCAAATATCCCTTTCCGGCTTGACTCCAGAAGGTCGTACACACGGTCCCGCATATGAAGAACGAGGTCGGCAACAGGCACGGAAAACCCCATTTTCGGCCGACTCAATACTGATTTTGGAAGTTCATTATTAAATGCGTTTCGAAGTACGGTTTTCCCGCCGTTTCTATCGAGTTTAAATTCTTCCGGAAGACCAGAGGCAAACTCAACCAACTCTCGACTTAAAAAAGGAAAGCGCCCCTCTAACGAATGGGACATTAGAATCTTGTCGGCCTTTGCCATAAGATTTTCAGGCAGCCAGGTTTTGAGGTCATACGCAAGCATCCCATTTAACGGTGAGCGCTCTTCGAAATAGATCCGCTGTCTGAACAAACGCGATGGGGGTACCTTTTGTTTCAGGGGGGCAGGGCGATTGAAATACCAACTGAAATTTAAAAATTGTTCAAACTTTTCCCGTTGGGCCATCGGTGGGCTTTCCAATACGTGCCCGTATTGCGTATATCCACCCAGGATTTCGTCACTTCCCTCACCCGATAGAACAACGGTTACGTGCTTCTTGATTTCATCACATAGGATATGAAGAGGAAAACACGCTGGGTCTGCAATAGGCTCATCCATTGCTGCCACAACACGTGCAAATCGGTTAGCGATTCCCTCCGGCGAGGTTTCGACGGCGACATGCGGTAGGTTGAATTTGTCTGCCACCTCTTTGGAATAAGCAAATTCGTTCAGGTCCGGGAATCCGATACTGAACGACGTCATGGAAACACCAATGTCTGCGCAGATCGCCCCGATGACACTTGAGTCCAGCCCACCGCTCAGAAGAAGGCCGATGGGTACGTCGGACATCTGCTGTTGTGCAACCGATTTGCGAAGCAAGCTTTTCAATTCCGCTGCCGCTTCATGTTCATTCAATGTGACGCTATTCTCATTCATCGGGAGATCCCAATAGCGCCATGCTGAGGTGCGGCCAAGATGAGCCTTAACGTATGTGCCCGCCTCTACTCGCCTGATATTTTTGAACAAGGTGTAAGGCGCTTGCGTATAACGGTAGGTAAAGTAGGAGGCCAAACCTATGGGATCTGGAGCAAGATTTATCTCCCCAGCTGCCATTAGTGGCAGCAATTCACTACTAAATACCAGCTTGTTTTCATCTTCGTAAAGGTAAAGTGGCTTTATTCCCAAGTGATCACGAACAAGATAGAAGTCCCCATCCGCACTGACACGGTAGTCCCAGATGAATGCGGTAAACATCCCGTCAAGACGCTCAAAACAATTTGAGCCTTCCTTCAAAAACATGGCAAGAAATACCTCGGTATCACAGTCCGTTTTAAACTGATATCCCTGTTGTTCCAGCCCGCGCCTTAACTCACGGAAGTTGTAAATTTCCCCGTTATAAGCCAAACCGACGCGGCCATCGTCCGCCAGCATAGGCTGGTCTCCGTGTGCGGCATCTATGATTGACAGGCGTCTGTGAACTACGGCAAAACCCTTCCCGATATGCGTACCACCGTCATCCGGCCCGCGATGGTGGAGCATAGGCCCGATTCGTTCGAGCATATTTGAGGCGAGACTTGGTGTTTCGCCATTTTTCCAGATTAAACCTGCAAATCCGCACATACAACCTAACTTCCCTTATAAAGAGATTTCATTTAAAAGCTCACGCCAAGATGACAAATATCGATCTTGATTAAAAACATCCATTGCCGTAGTGCGTGAAGCTCGGCCAATCTTCATCCTGGCATCGGGCCGATCTGCAAGCCAAATAAGTTGTTCTGCAAGTTCCCCTGGTGTATCAGCATAAAAACCATTAACCCCGTTCTTGATGAACAAATCGACATCGTGGTTACGCAGTGACACAGACACTAGCCCTGCCATCATTGCTTCACCACGTGCGCGTGGCATAGGTGAACGAACCGTTGGGTTGAAGTAAACGCCGTAGCGACCGACCTCACGTGCATAATTCTGGTATTTCGCAACTGCCCATTCTGGTGGTCCATGCAAATAGCCTGAAAGTGGATCAGGGGTCTTCAGGTGCTCCAGTTTCAGTTGGTTGCCAACCAGGTTGAGGACATTCTCATATACGAACCGGCCGTTGTAATGAGGGCGATTGCGCAATGCGTCTTCCGGCATTACAAGAATGCCACGATCATGACTTCCCGGCGGATATTCGTGCGGCGAAAAGCCATGCCAAATGGTGCGGCTATTCTTGAAGCCCCATTCGAATTGCGCTTGGTTGCTATTGCAGACAACCCTGATGTCGCCCAATAGATTCACGATGGCATTCCGCTCAGCCTCGAGAACCTGGCCCAAGTCATCCCCCTTGTAGTCGCCGTTATATTGACCCACGAATTGAGGCGTGCCGTGGCAGATCGCCACTTTCGGCAAGTCAACATTATCGATAAACCAACGCAGTGTCCGGCCCCAATCATCCGGCACTTTCCCGTTACAAAGGTCGGGCCGCAATGCATTCTCGTCGAAATGCAGAATAGCCAAGTCAAATTCCCGCGGGTCCACTTGATCGGCTGAAATCATTCTGGCATTACTAGGTATCGGGCGCTTTTGGTGCTCCCAATGGTCACAAAGCGCTGTTCCGGTATGCGTCAGCAGCGTGAAATCATGGCCGGTTTTGTAGAGTTCGAACTGATGTGGAACATGCCAGCGATGGGTCAGAACCTGCAGTTTACGTTTACGATTGATAATGACGGGCGCCTGCCTATACCGTCGGAAACGTGCATCGAGCCATTGATAGTCGGGGTTACCCGTGAGATCCGCACCTACTGAACGTCCCCAACCGACTATAGCTTCGTAGGTCTGGATACTCCATTGGCGCGATGCAAGCAGGATTTCAGGATGCTTCTGAGCCGCCCCCGATTTTTCTGGACACGAATTTGGGGTTAAATCGTGTCTGAAAAAGGAGTTGGGAAATGGTGAAGGAATCGAAAGTGGAAGGGG
>JAGXSN010000121.1 GCA_018333815.1 Sulfuritalea sp.
ATGATCCAGAGGACGGCCTCAACAAACCGTCGATTGTCCCTGGCCGTAACACCCCGATCACTGGCCTTGCCTGGCAGAAGTTGTTCAATGCGTTCCCACTGGTCGTCGCGCAACATCTTTCGGTCCATTCTGACTCCGCCCAAAAGTCAGGATATGACCATAATTCAACCCCTGTGAACAGCCCCTCGCTATCCCATTGACCGTGAACGATTTCTTTCGCCTCGTTTGCGTATGGCATATCAGGATTCATTCAATTGAGAACAGCCCCTAGAAGAACAATCCAGACCTTCACTGGTAGAGGAACAGAACCGCTGCCAAAGTGCGGTATTGCTGTTTCACAGAACAGCGGATCAATGACATGCGCTTCGGAACATCCAAGTGCCTTGGCTGATTCAACGGAACGCACAAGGTGACTGCATACGACAACATGGTTTCCCTGGATGGCCGTAACGGTCTCTCTTGGAGGGCTGCCCACGATCCCCGACATGTCATATGACTTTGCAATCATGCCCAAGTCCTTCCCTCGGACATTTCCTTTCAGCTCGAATACTGGTTTCCCATGGCGTAGCAATGTGATGCGCATCATCCTCTTACCAGATAACCTCAATCGCTATGCACGGATCATGATGAGGCTACTGGGTGTTTCGCCTTCCACTTTGAAGCCATGCCTTTCATAGAACACCTTTGCCGCCCCATTGATTCTGAAGACCTCCAGTCCTACGTTCCTGGATTTCCTGCCAGCCAATGCAATGACGGATGCAAGGAGTCTCGTCCCAATCCCATTCCGCCGATGGTGTGGATGAACAACGAGCATCCTTATGAACATCTGGCCGTCTCGATTCTCGATGTGGGAATACCCGACCAGATCATGCTCGTTCAATGCCATCGTGATCCGCTGGGGATCAAAGTGGGTGGAAAAATCACTGCGCTGCCACTGTTCATCCCAACCCCAGATATCAGATATGAAACCACGCATCACCAAGCGATACAGTTGATAGATCGCTTCTCTATCTGATTCCTCAGCATTTCGGTAGGCATAAGTCATGGCGATGCGCTGGATGCAAGACGGTTGCTCAGCCGCGCCGCTGCGGAGTGAATGACAGAGCAGCAGCGCTTCCCGGCGTCGGTCGCAGAAGAAAGTCAGGCACCGACTTTGCCGGAATAGAGAACAAAATGCCTGCTCTTTGATAGACCAAGCTTCCTGTAAAGCTCGGCAGCCGCTGTACCCTCGCGCACGATAAGCGCGACGTTGGAATCCCTCCCTTTGCTGTCCACAACCCTTGCCACGAGCCCGCGGCCAACTCCCTTGCGTCGCCCCGGCTCGGATACGAATAGCTCCTGTATGAACAGGACCACCCCGGTGCTCCACGGATAGCTGTAGCTGAAGATGGACCCGATGACAGCTTCCTGCTCTACCGCGACGAAACATCCCCTCGGATCGATACGGAAGAAGGCTTCAAGGTATTCGGCAGCACTACTTTCGCTCCATGTCTCATGGTATGGCGACTCCGCGTACACTTGCCGCAGCAAGGCCGAACAAGGCAGCAAATCGCTTTCTGAGCATCCCCGGATATCTATCATGGCTTGGTCTTCATGAACGCCGAACAGTTCGATGGACGACATCTTACCCGGCGGTGCTTAATGCATCTGCAATCTTCGGCCAGACAGGCGCCAACGCTGACAGTAGCACGGGCTACCTGGCCCGCGCCGCCCACGCGATCCCGATCGCGATCGGGATCGCACCCAAGAGATCGGTGAGTACCAGCGGCTCGCCGAGCAGCGTCACGGCGAGCACTATCCCGAACACCGGATTGAGGAAGTGAAAGGCGCTCGCCGTCGCGGCCTGGCCCCGGTTCAGGAGCCAGAACCAGAGGAGCACGGCGCCGATGGAGACCCCACACACGAGCCAGGCCTGGGCCAACCAGAAGCGCGCATCGAAGCGGATCGCCGAGAACTCCTCGAAGGCCGTCGCGAAGGGCAGGAGCGCCAAGCCGCCGACGAGAGTCTGCACCGCGTTGACGGCAAGCAGGTCCGCACCCATGCGCAGGCGTCGGAACAGCACGGTGCCAAGGGCGAGCGCCGTCACGCCCGCCATGAGCAGGGCCATCGCCACCCCGTCCGCCATGCCCAGGGTCACGCGCCGTTCCACCACCAGCGCCACACCGGCGAACCCGAGCAGCAATCCCGCGATCCGGCGTCCTTTCGCCGGCTCCGCCAGCGCCACGGCAGCGATCAGGGCTGTGACCAGAGGGTGGATCGCGACGATGAGGGTCGTGAGGCCGGCCGGGACCGTCTTCAGCGCGACGAAGGTCAGCCCCAGGTAGGCGGTGTTGTTGAGTACGCCGAGGGCGGCCACCGACAGCCATGGCCTCGCTCCCCATTCCTGCCAGGCCTTTCCCTGCCCAAGCGCACGGGCCAGAGCTAGCATGATGAATCCCGCCGCCAGGAAGCGCAGGGTCAACAACCACAAGGGCGGCGCCACCTGCAACCCGAACTTGCCTGCGATGAAGGCCGAACTCCAGATCGCGGAAAACAAGATCCCGGCAAGGACGAAGCGAAGCGTGCCGACGGGTGACACGACGGCCGGGCTTGTGGCGACGTTCTCTATGGGCGGACTGGTCATGGGGGCTCCCCGTTGCGGACAGGCAGACCTTACCGGGCCGGTCATGATTTGATAAATTGATTTTGGTCACTTCATGATTTACTTTGGAAATGATGCCGAAACGACACTTCGACCTCGAATCCCTGCGCGCGCTGGTGGCCATCGTGGACAGCGCGAGCTTCTCCCGTGCCGCCGGGCAGATGGGCCGCACCCAGTCTGCCGTCAGTCTGCAGATCAAACGGCTGGAGTCCCTCGTGGGGCGCCCCCTGCTCGACCGCCTGCAAGGACGTGTGCTGGGGCCGACTGCGGAGGGCCGCCTGCTGGTGGACTACGCCCGTCGCATCCTGCGCCTCAACGACGAGGCCTACGCCAGCCTCGCCGAGTCGCCGCTGGTCGCCACCCTGCGGGTGGGACTGCCCGAGGACTTGATGGAAAGCCTCTTTCCGGCGGTGCTGCGACGGGCGCAGGAACGTCATCCGCGGCTGCAGATCATTCCCCGCACCGACCTTTCGGCACCGCTCATGGCAGAGATCGAGGCCGGACGCCTGGATCTGGCCCTGATCCGGGAAGCGGCGACAGAAGCACCCGAGGACACCGTGCTCTGGCAGGAACCCATGTGCTGGATGGCGGGCGAGGGGTTCGAGCGGGACCCTTCGGCTCCGCTGCCGCTCGCCCTGTTCGGCGACGGTTGCGCCTTCCGCCTGGCCGCGACCCACGCTCTCGCCCAGGCCGGGATCGCCTGGGAACTCGCCTTCCGCGGCCACAGCTACACCGGCCTGCGCCACGCACTGGCTTGCGGACTGGGCGTCTCCGCCCTGCCCATGAGCCTCCTGGCCACTGGCCTCAAGGTGGTCGACGAAGGACTGCCACCGCTGCCGGAGACCCGAGTGGTGGCGCGATTTCCGCGGGGCGGGACCGGCATGGCGAGTGCGAAATTGCTGGAGGTGCTCAGGGAACAGATTTGGGCGCGGGGTAACGCACTGTCGGGCGCGGCAGCCCCAGACGCCAGCGCACTCCTTATCCGTAGGTAGTAGCGGATGTGCTATCTGTGAGCACGTTCACGGTGCCAGGGATCGGCTCCTTGATACCAACCTGGCGGGCCCGCCGGTTGGTGATGAAGTGGAACTGCCGCATGTGAAACTCGGCGTTGTAGTCGAGGATGGTGGTGGCGAGGGCCAAATCGTCGAAAGGCAGGTTCATGCGGAATGCTCCGTGGAGAGAGCCGTGAGGCGGTAGGTCTGCCACACGAGATGCGTGACGCCGAGGGCGGCGAGTTCCGCGCGCAGGCGGTCGAGCGCCGTTTCGTCGAGTTGCGGCGGCACGGTGCAGCGGATTTGGTGCGGCACGCCGGAGGCGAGCAGCCGTGCGAGCGCGGCGCGCGCGGCGGGGCCACCGTCGCGGCCGACGATGGGCGCGTATTCGGCGAACGGCGCCTTGACGTCGAAGCCGACCCAGTCGAGCAGCGGCAGCGCGGCGGCCAGCC
>JAGXSN010000122.1 GCA_018333815.1 Sulfuritalea sp.
CGCCGCCGGCGTCCGGCGCCGCGGCGGGCAGCCACTTGAGCAGGGTGGCGTAGAGCCGGGCGGGTTCGACCGGCTTGGCGACGAAATCGTTCATGCCGGCCTCCGTGCACGCGTTGCAATCCTCGGCGAACGCGTTCGCGGTCAGGGCGATGATCGGAATGTCCGCGCCCCCGGGCAGCCGGCGGATCTCCCGCGTCGCGGCCAGGCCGTCGAGCTTCGGCATCTGGACGTCCATCAGGATCAGGTCGTAGCCGCCCGAGCCCGCCCGTTCCACCGCCTGGCGGCCGTCTTCCACGGCATCGACATCCAGCCCGACGCCATGCAGCAGTTCCAGCGCGACTTCGCGGTTGATCGCGTTGTCCTCGGCGAGCAGCAGGCGCGCGTTGGCCGAACGGCGGCGCAGCAGCATCTCGGCGCTCGGGCCGGGCCGGCAGGCCGGGGTCACGGGCATCGGCTGCTTGCCGATATGCAGCCGGGCGGTGAACCAGAACAGGCTGCCCGCGCCCGGCGTGCTGCTCACTCCGGCCGCGCCGCCCATCAGTTCCGCGAGCCGCTGGGTGACGACCAGGCCGAGCCCGGTGCCGCCGTAGCGGCGCGTGGTCGAGGCGTCGGCCTGCTCGAACGCCCGGAATAGCTGGGGCACGTGCTCCGGCGCGATGCCGATGCCGGTGTCCTCGACCTCGAAGCGCAGCAGCAGGTCGTCGCCCTGCCGTTCGAGCAGCCGGACGCGCATCTGCACCGAGCCCGTTTCGGTGAACTTGACGGCGTTGCTGGCATAGTTGAGCAGGGCCTGGCGCAGGCGCGTCGGGTCGCCGTGCAGCCAGTCCGGCACGGCGGCGGCGTCGATGCCCAGCGCGAGCCCCTTGGCGCGCGCCGGCTCGGCCAGGATGGACTGCACCGCGTCCAGCACCGTCGCCAGGTTGAAGTCGACGCTCTCCAGATCCAGGCGCCCGGCTTCGATCTTCGACAGGTCGAGGATGTCGTTGATGATGACGAGCAGATGCTGGCCGGCCTGGTCGATCTTCTCCAGGCGCTGGAACGCGCCGGGCGGCAGCGACCCGTCGCGGCGCAGCAGGTGGGTGAGGCCGACGATCGCGTTGAGCGGGGTGCGGATCTCGTGGCTCATGTTGGCGAGGAAGCTGCTCTTGCTGCGATTCGCCGCCTCGGCGCGCGCGCGCGCCTCCTCCAGTTGTTCGGTCCGTTCGGCCACCCGCTGTTCGAGCTGCTGGCGGTGACGATCGAGCTCGCGGCCGACGCGCTTCTTCTCGGTGATGTCCTCCTTGACCGCGACATAGTGGGTGGTGCGGCCGGACTCGTCGCGCAGCGGCGAGATGATGGCGAACTCGTCGTATTCCGTGCCATCCTTGCGCCGGTTGTGGAACTCGCCCTTCCAGGTTTCGCCGCGGGTGAGCGCGGCCCACAGGGCGTCGTAGGTCTGCTGCGGCGTCCTGCCGGACTGCAGGACGCGCGGATTCTTGCCGATCACTTCCTCCTGCCGGTAGCCGGTCGCCGCGAGGAAGGCCCGATTGACATACTCGATGCGCCCTTCCAGGTCGGCGATGACGATGCTCTCCGGACTCTGCTCGACCGCCTGGTTGAGCTTGCGCGCCCGCTCCACCGCCTCCTGCGCGACGCACTGGGCACGGCGCACGCGCTCACTCAGCAGGCTGGCCAGCAGGCCGCTCGCCAGCAGCGCGATCCAGGAAAGCCAGTCGGGGGGGCTGGCGGGCAGGGCGAATTCCCCTGCCGGCGGCAGTTGGTGAAGAGCGATGGCGGCGGCCGCCGCGGTGGCGATCAGACCGGGGCCGAGGCCGCCGAGCAGGGCGGGCAGGATGATCGCGGGGACATAGAAAACCAGGTAGGGCCGGGCGCCGAAATCGGCCGGCAGCTGCATGCGCAGGAACAGCGTCAGCAGCGGCAGCGCCACCGCCAGCGCATAGACCAGCCGTTTCTGGCAGGGCGTACAGGGCTTCACGGCTCGGACGTGTCCCGGTATTGCAGCGCGATGGCGACGCATTCGTCGAAGACGTCGATGAAGGCGTCGGTCAGGTCCGGGTCGAAATGGCTGCCGCGCCCGGCGACGATGATCTCGTGCGCCTGGGCGAAGGACAACGCGGGCTTGTAGGGCCGCCGGGTGATGAGGGCGTCGAAGACGTCGGCCAGCGCCATCAGCCGGGCGGCCCAGGGGATGGCCTCGCCCGCCAGCCCGTCGGGGTAGCCGCTGCCGTCCCACTTCTCGTGGTGCCAGTGGGCGATTTCCTTGGCCAGGGTGAGGAAGTCGAGCGGCTGCGCGGCGTCCTCCTCCGCGAGTTCGATGGCGTCCGAGCCGAGCTTGGCGTGGGTTTTCATGATGACCCACTCTGCCGGACTCAGCGGGCCGGGCTTGAGCAGGATCTGGTCGGGAATGCCGACCTTGCCGATGTCGTGCAGCGGCGCCGAACGGACCACCAGCGCGATGTTGCGGTCGAGCAGGAAATCCTTGAAGCGCGGGTGGTGGCGCACGCGCAGGGCGAGCGCGCGCACGTAGTGCTGGGTGCGATGGATGTGATTGCCGGTTTCCGGGTCGCGGGTTTCGGCCAGGTGCGCCAGCGCGTGGATGGTGACGGTCTGGATCGTCTCGTTCTCGGCCATGCGGCGCGCCACTTCGGCCTCGAGCCAGGCGTTCTGATCCTTGAGCCGGTCACGCGCGCGCTTGAGCTCGATCTGGGTGCGCACGCGCGCCAGCACGATGGGCGGATCGATCGGCTTGGCGATGTAATCGACCGCTCCCGCGGCCAGCCCGTGCAGCTGGGCTTCGCTGCCTTCCATCGCCGTGATGAAGATCACCGGGATCTCGCGCGTCGCCGCATTCGCGCGCAGACGCTCGAGGGTCTGGTAGCCGTCGAGGCCGGGCATCATGATGTCGAGCAGGATCAGGTCGGGCGCCGGCTGGCTGCGCGCCGCCAGCTCGAGACAGCGTTCGCCCGACGTTGCGGCGAGCACACGGTAGTCCGGCTGCAGCAGACCGGAAAGCACGTGCAGGTTTTCGGCCGTGTCGTCGACGACCAGGATGGTGGGCTGAACGTCGTTCGGCATGCTTTCCCTTTTGGCGAACGCTTCATCATAGCCGATCCCGATCAGGATGACATGCCCCGGACCGCCCGTTAAGGCATAATTGCGCCCCGGAATTCTGAAAAGGGAGGATGGGATGGGCAGCATGAACCTGGAGATGATCGAGCGGGCTTACCGGCGCCATGCGCCGGGGTATGACAGGTATTTCGGCAAGGTGCTGCAGCCCGGGCGCAACGCGGTCATCGAGCAGATGCGCTGCCGCAGCGGCGACCACATCCTCGAGGTGGGGGTGGGCACCGGTCTGTCCCTGCCGCTCTACCAGCCCGGGGTGCGGGTGTGCGGCGTGGACCTCTGCCACGAGATGCTGGTGCGCGCCCAGCAGCGCGTGACCAGCGAGAAACTCGATCATGTGTCCAAGCTGTGCCGCATGAATGCGGAGCGCATGGCTTTCGCCGACGACAGTTTCGACAAGGTCGTCGCCATGTATGTGGTCTCCGTGGTGAGCAACCCCGCACGCCTGATCGACGAGATGCGCCGGGTGTGCAAGCCGGATGGCGAACTGTTCATCGTGAACCATTTCGAAAGCACGCATCCCTTCCTGGCGGGCGCCGAGCGACTGGCGGCCCCGCTGTCGCGCTTCATGGGCTTCCACCCCAACCTGAATCTCGCCAGGCTGGTGGATCAGGCGCGGCTGGAAGTGGTCGAGCGACGCGGGGTGAACGCCTTCGGCTACTGGACGTTCCTGCGCGTGCGCAACAACAAGCGGCAGCTCGCCGCGGCCTGAGCCGGCGCGCGCGCAGGCCGCGGCTTGAACAACAACTCCGGCAGGAGGAGAGACATGGCAGAGACTCACCCGGCGGGCGCGGCGGGCGGTGCGGCC
>JAGXSN010000123.1 GCA_018333815.1 Sulfuritalea sp.
CCGTATCCCCGTAGTAGGTGCGGCGCTCGGAGTGACCGACGATGGCATACTTGCAACCGAACTCGACGAGCATCGGTGCGCTCACCTCGCCGGTATAGGCGCCCTGCGCATGCTCGGCAACATCCTGCGCGCCCCAGGCCACGTTGCCGCCCCGGAGAGCCTCTTTCGCCTGCGCCAGATAGGGGTAGGGCACGCATACCGCGATATCGATGGGCAGGGCGGCGACGCCCGCGCGTACGCCCAGGAGCAGTTCGGCATTGCTTTTCAGGTTGCCATGCATCTTCCAGTTACCGGCAACGAATTTCTTGCGCATGATCGGACCCGTCGGTTCTTGAATCCGCGGATTATAGTGACTGCCGCAACGGACCGTCAATTTCCTTCCCGCCGTTAGACTGGAGAACCTGATGACTGAAATCGTAATTGCGGAAACCCACGGCAAGGTCGGCCTGATCCGCATCAACCGCCCGGAAGCCCTCAATGCCCTCAACAACGAAGTCATCGACGGAATCGGCAACGCACTGGCCGGCTTCGAAGAAGACGATGCGATCGGCTGCATCGTCCTGACCGGCAGCGACAAGGCGTTCGCCGCCGGGGCCGACATCGCCTTCATGAAGGACTTCGGCTACATGGATGCCTACAAGCCGGACTTCATCACCCGCAACTGGGAACGCATCAGGACCTGCCGCAAGCCCGTCATCGCGGCGGTTGCCGGCTACGCGCTCGGCGGCGGCTGCGAGATCGCGATGATGTGCGACATGATCTACGCCGCGGAAAACGCGAAGTTCGGCCAGCCGGAAATCAAGCTCGGCACCCTGCCGGGCGCCGGGGGCACGCAGCGACTGCCGCGCGCCGTCGGCAAGGCCAAGGCGATGGATCTTTGCCTGACCGGACGCATGATGGATGCCGCCGAAGCAGAACGCAGCGGGCTGGTTGCGCGCGTCTTCCCCACCGACAAGCTGGTCGAGGAAACCCTTGCGGCTGCACAGACGATCGCTTCCCATTCGCTCCCGGTCGCGATGATGGTCAAGGAATCCGTGAATCGCGCCTACGAGTCATCCCTGGCGGAAGGCTTGCTGTTCGAGCGCCGCGCTTTCCATGCCGCTTTCGCCCTCGACGACCAGAAGGAAGGCATGGCGGCTTTTCTCGAGAAACGCAAGCCGATGTTCAGGCACCGCTGAACATCGGCCGTTGCACGGGCGACTACCTGAGAACGGACCTGATCTGCTCCAGCGTCGAGGGATCGTCGATGGTCGTCAGGTCGCCCGGATCGCGGCCTTCGGCCAACGCCTGGATCGAGCGGCGCAGCATCTTGCCCGAGCGCGTCTTCGGCAATCCCGTGACGAAATGGACATGCTTCGGTCGCCCGATCGCGCCGAGAATGCCATCGACGGTCTTCTTGACCTCGGCTTCCAGCGCGGCCCGCAGTTCCGGCGTGGCGATCTTAGCGGCATCCTTGACGACGGCGAAGGCCATCGGCTCCTGACCCTTGAGCGGGTCGCTCACGCCGACGACGGCGACCTCGGCAATGGCGGCATGCGCCTGTACCGCTTCCTCGATCTCGCGCGTGCCAAGGCGGTGGCCGGCCACATTGATGACGTCGTCGGTACGTCCCAGGATGAAGTGGTAGCCCTCATCGTCCTTGATGCCCCAGTCGAAGGAGGAATAGACCAGCGGCGTCTTGAACAGGCTGAAATAGGTCTTGACGAAGCGCTCGTCGTCGCCCCAGACGGTGGACAGGCAGCCGGGCGGCAACGGCGGCACGACGCCGACGATGCCCTTTTCGTTCGGGCCGCATTCCGTGCCGTCCTCGCGGAAGATCTTGAGGTCGTAGCCATAGACCGGGAAGCTCGGCGTGCCGAACTTGATCCTGGTGTCCTCGATGCCGCGCACCGTCGACAGCATCGGCCAGCCGGTCTCGGTCTGCCAGTAGTTGTCGATGACGGGCAGCTTGAGTTCGCCCATGATCCACTCGTGGGTCGGCTGGTCGAGCGGTTCGCCGGCGAGGAACAGGTGCTTGAGTGACGACAGGTCGTATTTCTTCAGATAGGCCGGATCCTGCTTCTTGAGCACGCGGATCGCCGTCGGTGCGGAAAACATCACATTGACCTTGTACTTCTCGACGAGGCTCCACCAGATGCCCGCATCCGGGCGAATCGGCGTGCCTTCGTACATGAGGGTCGCCATCCCGGCGATCAGCGGGCCGTAGATGATGTAACTGTGGCCGACCACCCAGCCGATGTCCGAAGTCGCGAAATAGGTCTCGCCCGCAAAACCCTGGTAGATGTGCTTCATCGAGGCCGCCAGCGCGACGGCATAGCCGCCGGTGTCGCGCTGCACGCCCTTGGGCTTGCCGGTGGTTCCCGAGGTGTAGAGGATGTAGGATGGCTCGGACGACTCCAGCCACTCGCACGGAACGTCCGCGTTCATGTGCTGCGTGCGCAAGGCGGCATAGTCGACGTCGCGGCCGGCCACCTTGTTGAAGCCCTGGTCGAGACCGCGGTCGATCATCAGCACCTTCTCGGGCTTCGACCGGGCGAGGTTGATCGCCTCGTCAAGGAGGTGCTTGTAGGGCACCGACTTGCCGCCGCGCATGCCGGCGTCGCTCGATACGATCAGCTTCGGCTTGGCATCGTCGATGCGCGTCGCCAGCGAGCCGGAGGCAAAGCCGCCGAACACCACGGAATGGATCGCGCCGATGCGCGCGCAGGCGAGGATGGCGAAGGTCGCCTCGGCGATCATCGGCAGGTAGATCAGCACGCGGTCGCCCTTCTTCACGCCGAGCGACTGCATGATCGCCGCCATGCGCATCACTTCGGATTTCAGCTCGGCGAAGCTGTAGATCCTCTCCTCGTTGGTTTCGGTCGAGACGTAGATCAGCGCACGGTCATTGGGGCGCTTCGCCGCATGACGATCAACCGCGTTGTGGCAAAGATTCGTCCGCCCGCCCGAGAACCATTTGACGAACGGCGGCTTGCCGTAGTCGCAGATCGTCTGCGGCTGGGTCTGCCAGTCGATCAGTTGGGACTGCTCGGCCCAGAAACCGTCGCGATCCTCGATCGAACGGCGATGGAACTCCGCATACTTCGTCATTGCCTCTTTCCCTCTGGTTTTTCTGCGATTATGGGTTCCGGATGCGCACGATCGTGCGCCCGGTGATGCGCGCCTGAAGAAAATTGTCGAAAGCGCCCGGCAGGTCATCGAAGGCGATTTCGCGCGCCTGGGCAATCACCCGTTCCGGCTTCCATTCGCCACCCAGACGCCGCCAGACCTCGCCGCGCAGCGGGTCGCCGATGTAGCCGGAGTCGATGCCCAGCAGCGACACGCCACGCAGGATGAAAGGCATCACGGTCGTCTTGAATTCAATACTCGCCGCGAGACCGATGCTCGCGATCGTGCCGGCCTGCTTCATGGTGCTCGCCATCCAGGCCAGCACCTCGCCGCCGAGGTTGTCGACGGCCCCGGCCCAGAGCGCCTTGTCGAGCGGCTTGATCTTGGCCAGGTCGAGGCTGGAGCGCAGGATCGCTTCCTTGGCGCCGAGCTGCCTCAGGTAATCGGCCGAATCGGCCTTGCCGGTCAGCGCATGCACTTCATAGCCGGCCCTGGCGAGGATCTCGACGGCGATGCTGCCGACGCCGCCGGTCGCCCCCGAAACGACCACCGGGCCATTCCCGGGCTGCAGGCCATTGTGTTCCATGCGTGCCACCGCGAGCCCGGCGGTGAAGCCGGCCGTGCCGAGCGCCATCGCTGCGCGCAGGTCCAGGCCGGCGGGCAGCCGGTAAACCCAGGCGGCCGGAATGCGCGCCCGCTCGGCATATCCGCCGTGATGGGCGACGCCGATATCGTAGCTGGTCGCCAGCACCTGGTCGCCCGGCCGGAACTTCGGGCTGTCGCTCTTCACCACCGTGCCGGCCAGGTCGATGCCGCCGATGCAGGGAAAACGGCGGATGATTTTCCCCGCCCCGGTCGCGGCCAGGGCGTCCTTGTAGTTGATCCCGGAATACGCGACATCGATCGTCACTTCGCCCGCATCCAGGTCGGCGTCGGACATTTCGGCAAATCCCGGAACCACCCTGCCTGCTTCCTGCCGGATCAGATAGGCCTTGAAACCCATGACGCCTCCCTTTGCGTTATTCGCGCCGGATTATAGCGAGCCGATCGGAATCGACGCCCCGCGCTGAGGCTCGACGAAAATAGTTCGAAAAAACGGTTGATGATAACTATTCTCGTTCGTGTATGATGCAACCACTTTCAACCCATGGAGCTCGTCATGAAACATCTCGTCTCATCCCTGCTGTTCGTTGCCTTGCTGGGCGGGGGGCACGCGACCGCCCAAGAGAAGGTATTGAATCTCTACAACGCCCGCCACTATCAGACCGACGAAGCCCTCTACGCGAGCTTCACCAAGGCGACGGGAATCCGGATCAACCGCATCGACGGCAAGGAGGACGAAATGTTCGAGCGCATCCGGCGCGAGGGCGCGGCCAGCCCGGCGGACGTGTTCCTCACCGTGGACGCCGCCCGCCTGCAACTGGCCGACGAAGCCGGCCTCTTTGCTCCGGTCAAATCGAAAGTGCTCGAATCGCGCATTCCGGCCGAATTCCGCGACACCCTGGGCAACCACTGGTTCGGCTTTTCCTTCCGCGCCCGCGTGGTGGCCTACCACAAGGGCAAGGTGAAACCCGAGGACGTCGACAGCTTCATGAAGCTCGCCGACCCGAAGCTCAAGGGCAAGCTCTGCGTGCGTTCCGGCGGCCATGTCTATAACCGCACGCTGATGGCGGCCATGATCCACCATCACGGCGACGAGAAGGCCGAAGCCTGGGCGCGCGGCATCGTCGGCAACCTCGCGCGGGAACCCAAGGGCGGCGACACCGACCAGATCCGCGCCGTGGCGGCCGGCGAGTGCGACATTGGCATCACCAACCACTACTACTACGCCCGCCTGATGGCCTCCACCAAGCCCGAGGATCAGGAAGTCGTGCGGCGCGTGGCGCTCGTCTTCCCCGACCAGAAGACCGTCGGCACCCACCTCAACATCTCGGGCGGCGGCATGCTCAAGCACGCGCCCAACAAGGAGGCGGCCGTGAAATTCCTGGAATACCTGGCGAGCGACGAGGCCCAGGCCTACTTCGCCAACGGCAACAACGAATGGCCGGTGGTGCCGGGAGCCAAATTCGACAATCCCCATCTGGCCGCGATGGGCAAGTTCAAGGTGGACAGGCTCTCGGCCGCCACCCTGGCCCGCGACACCCCGAAGGCGCAGCGCATGATCGACCGCGCCGGCTGGAAGTGATCCGCCGGATCTGATTTTCCCGGAACCCCGCTGCGGCGGGGTTTTTTTACGTCCCTATCTGTTGAGGGTGCGCGAGAGCATCATCACCGGAATCAGGCCGACGGCGACGATGATCAGCGAAGGTGTCGCGGCCTCGGCCAGGCGTTCGTCGGCGGCCAGGATATAGACCTGGGTGGCCAGGGTTTCGAAGTTGAAGGGACGCAACACGATGGTGGCGGGCAGTTCCTTCATCACGTCGACGAACACCAACAGGGTTCCCGCAACGATGCCGCCCGACAGCATCGGCGCATGCACCCTCGCCAGCAGCGTTCCGCGGGACGCGCCCAGGCTGCGGGCCGCCTCGTCGAGACTGGGGCGGATGCGCGCGAGGCTGGCTTCGACCGCATTCAGGGCGACGGCCAGAAAGCGCGCCACATAGGCGAATACCAGCGCCAGCGCGCTGCCGGTGATGAGCAGGCCGGGGTTGTAGTCGAAGTGCGCGCGCATCCAGAAAACCAGGGCCTGATCCAGCTGCGTGAGCGGAATCAGCGCGCCGACCGCGATGACCGTGCCCGGCACGGCGTAGCCCAGACCGGCCAGGCGTTTCACCGCCGCCATCCAGCGACCGGGATGGAGCCTGCCGGCATAGGCCAGCAGCAAGGCCGCCAGCACCGCCGCCAGACTCGCCAGCACGGCGAGCTTCAGACTGTTGCCCGCGAGCGTCAGATACTTGACGCCAAACTGGGCGTCGCCCGTCTCGAGCGCCATCGACAGCAGGAGACCGCCCGGCAGCAGGAAGCCGCCGACGAGGGGAACCAGGCAGGCTCCCCAGGCGAGCATCAGCCGCCCCCCGCTCAAGCGGGATTGAACGAGGGGCCGCCCGCCGCTGTCGTGAAAGCGGGCCCGGCCGCGGCTCGTTTTTTCGACCATCAGCACCAGGGCCACCACCGCCAGGAGGCTCACGCTCAGCTGGGCCGCCGCCACCGGACTGCCGAAGGCATACCAGGCGCGGTAGATGCCGGTGGTGAACACGGGCACGCCGAAATAGGACACGGCGCCGAACTCGGCGAGCGTCTCCATGACGACCAGCGCCACGCCGCCCGCTACCGCCGGGCGGGACAGGGGCAGGGCGACGCGAAAAAACGCCGCGCCCTGCGACAGCCCCAGGCTCCTGGCCGCCTCCATCAGGCTGCCGGAGCGTTCCAGCAAGGCCGCGCGCACCAGCACATAGACATAGGGATAGAACACCAGGCTGAAAATGACGATCGCGCCGCCCAGCGAACGAATCTCGGGCAGCCGGTAGTCCTCGCGGGTCCAGCCGGTCAGCTCGCGCAGGGCCGATTGCAGCGGCCCGGCAAACTGAAAGAAATCGGTATAGACATAGGCGATCACGTAGGTCGGCATCGCCAGCGGCAACAGCAGCGCCCACTCCAGCAGGTGTCGGCCGGGAAAGCGGTGCATGGCGACGATCCAGGCTGCGCCCGTCCCCAGGAAAGCCGCCCCCAGACCGACGCCGAGGGCGAGGATCAGGGTGTTCGACACGTATTCGCCCAGCACCGTCTGCATCAGGTGCGTCCAGACGCCCTGCTCGTCCGGCAGGAAGACCTGGACGATGAGGCTGCCCACCGGCAGGGAAACCAGCGCGGCCACCAGCACGGCGCACACCAGCAGGAAGGAGAATCGGGAGGTCATCGACGGCGGGATGCGCGGCGGCACGGCTTTTGCGGGGATCGACATTATAATGAATCTCATTTGTTCACCCCGAACATCTGCCCCGGAACTCGTCATGGCCCTAGTCCTGGAAACCAGCGCCCTCTCCCACCGTTATCCCGCCAAGCAGGTGCTCGACGGCGTGACGTTCCGGCTCGAAGCCGGGCAGATCGGCTGTCTGCTCGGCCCGTCGGGCTGCGGCAAGACCACCGTGCTGCGCCTGATCGCCGGCTTCGAAACGCCGCAGGACGGCGAGATCCGCATCGGCGGCGAGACGATCAGCCGCGCCGGCTTCGCCACCCCGCCCGAGACGCGGCGCATCGGCATGGTGTTCCAGGATTACGCCCTGTTTCCGCACCTCTGCGTGGCCGACAACATCGGCTTCGGCCTCGAGAGAAAGTCGGCGCTGGCGCGACGGCTGCGTTCCGGTTCCCGCCCCGAAATCGCCGCGCGCGTCGAGGAACTGCTCGAACTGGTCGGGCTGTCCGGCCAGGCGGGCAAGTATCCGCACGAGCTTTCCGGCGGTCAGCAGCAGCGCGTCGCCCTGGCCCGCGCCCTGGCCCCGCGCCCGCAGCTCCTGCTGCTGGACGAACCCTTCTCCAACCTCGACGTCACGCTGCGGGAGCGCCTGTCGCTCGAGGTGCGCGACATCCTGAAGCGCACCGACACTACCGCCATCCTGGTCACGCACGACCAGCACGAAGCCTTCGCCGTCGCCGACGCGATCGGCATCATGCACGCCGGCCGCATCGAGCAGTGGGGGGAACCGTACGACATCTATCACAACCCCGCCTCGCGCCGGGTGGCGGATTTCATCGGCCACGGCGTCTTCGTCGCAGGCCGGGTCATCGACCGCGCCACGGTGCGGATCGAACTGGGCCTGCTCAAAAGCCGCCTGCCGCTCGAATGCGAGGACAGCTGCGATCGCTGCGGCCGGGGCTGTTCGCTCGACATCCTGCTGCGCCCCGACGACATCCAGCACGACGACGCGGCGGCGCTGAGGGCCCGGGTCGTGGCCAAGACCTTCCGCGGCGCCGAATTCCTCTATACGCTGCAATTGCCGTCCGGCGCGCGCGTACTCTCGCTCGTGCCCTCGCACCACGACCACGCCATCGGCGAGATGATCGGCATCCGCCTCGATGTCGACCATGTGGTAGCGTTCCGGCATGATCCCGTGGCTTGCCCCTGACGCCCCCTTCCCGCCCGCCTCGCTCGCCCTCGCCGAGCCGAACGGCCTCTTGGCCGCCGGCGGCGACCTGTCGCCGCAGCGCCTGCTGGCGGCCTACCGGCACGGCATCTTCCCCTGGTTCTCCGCCGGCGAGCCGATCCTGTGGTGGAGCCCCGACCCGCGCATGGCACTGTTTCCCGCACAGCTGCGCATCTCGCGCTCGCTGGCCAAAACGCTCAGGAACGCCGATTACGCGGTGAGTCTCGACAGCGCCTTCGACCGGGTCATCGCCGCCTGCGCCGCGACGCCGCGGCCGGGACAGAACGGCACGTGGATCGACGCCGGGATGCAGGCCGCCTATCGGCGCCTCCATGATCTCGGCCACGCGCACAGCGTCGAGACCTGGTGCGCCGGCCGGCTGGTCGGCGGCCTCTACGGCGTCGCCATCGGCCGGGTCTTTTGCGGCGAATCGATGTTTTCGCACACCACCGATGCCTCGAAGATCGCCCTGGCCCATTTGTGCGTTTGGCTTGAGGGGCGCAAATTCGGCATAATCGACTGCCAGATGGAAACCGCACACCTCCACTCCCTGGGCGCCCGACCGATTTCCCGCGACGACTATCTCGCGCATCTGGTCAGGCTCGTCGATGCCGGCGATCCGCCGGGACGCTGGCCGGCCGCCGGCATCGATGGCGTATTCAGGCGGGCGCCATGACGCATCTGCGCGACCTGCCGCCGTTTCCGCTGCTGCAGTTCTATGCCACTTCGCCCCATGGCTGCTCCTACCTGCCCGGCCGGGTGGCGCGCTCGCAGGTGGCGGCCCCGAGCCACCTGATCGATACCGCCACCTATGGCGACCTGGTACGCATCGGCTTCCGCCGCAGCGGCATGTTCACCTACCGACCCTGGTGCGACCATTGCCGCGAATGCGTGCCGGTGCGCATCCCGATTGCCGACTTCCAGCCCAATCGCAGCCAGCGCCGCGCCCTCGCGCGCCACGGGCGCCTGATTCCGCGCGAGCAGCCCCTGCTGTTCCGCGAGGAGCACTACGCGCTCTACCAGCGCTATCAGCAGGCGCGCCACTGGGGCTGCGGCATGGACGACGACAGCCGCGAGCAGTATGCCCATTTCCTGCTGGAGACGCAGGTCGACAGCCATCTCGTCGAATTCCGGGAGGGCGATCTGCTGCGCGCGGTCTGCATCATCGACCGGCTCAGAACCGGCCTGTCGTCGGTCTACAGCTTCTACGAGCCCGACGTGCCCGGCGCGGGTTACGGCAACTACGCGATCCTCTGGCAGATCGCCCGCTGCCGCGACCTCGGCCTGCCCCATCTTTACCTCGGTTACTGGATTCGCGACAGCCGCAAGATGACCTACAAATCGCTGTTCCGCCCGCTCGAGGCGCTGCGCAACGGCCGCTGGGCCGCGCTCGAAGGCTGAATGCCGGCCATGCTGCCCTACTGCCTCGTCAAACCCTTCGTCCTCGCGCTCGACCCCGAAACCGCGCATGAACTGACCATTGCCGGCCTGCGCGTCACCGGCGCGCTCACCGGCCCCGGCCGGCCGTTGCCCGACACGCCGGTCACGGTCATGGGTCTCGAGTTCCCCAACCGCATCGGCCTCGCCGCCGGCCTCGACAAGAACGGCGAGGCGATCGACGCGCTGGCCGGCTGGGGTTTCGGCCACCTCGAGATCGGCACCGTCACGCCGCGCCCGCAGCCGGGCAACCCCAGGCCGCGCATGTTCCGCCTGCCGCAGGTCGAGGGCATCATCAACCGCATGGGTTTCAACAACCGCGGCATCGATGCGCTGGTCGCCAACGTCCGGCGTGCACGCTTCAAGGGCATCCTCGGCATCAACATCGGCAAGAACGCCGACACGCCGATCGGGCGCGCGGCGGACGACTACCTGATCGGCCTCGAAAAGGCCTACCCGCACGCCAGCTACATCACGGTCAACATCTCCTCGCCGAACACCCGGAACCTGCGCGCCCTGCAGGGTGAAGCGGAACTCGACGCGCTGCTCGGCGCGCTCAAGGCCAAGCAGGCCGCGCTCGCCCGGCAGCACGGCAAATACGTGCCGCTGGCGCTGAAGATCGCGCCCGACCTCGACGACGCGCAGCTGGCCAACATCGCCGACGCCTTGAAGCGCCACCGCATCGACGCCGTGATCGCCACCAACACGACGCTCGACCGCAGCCAGGTCGCCGGCCAGCCCAACGCCGAAGAAGCCGGCGGGCTTTCCGGCGCGCCGCTGTTCGAGGGGGCCACGCTCGTCGTGAAGAAGCTCGCCGCCGCGCTGGCGGGCGAAGTGCCGATCATCGCCGTCGGCGGTGTCACCGACGGCGCGAAAGCCCGAGCCAAACTGGCCGCCGGCGCGACGCTGGTGCAGATTTATTCCGGCCTCGTCTATCGCGGGCCGGGACTGGTCCGGGACTGCGTCAGCGCGACCCGACGCTGACCGCCGTCAGCAGCGGCCGGACGATTTCCCCGAGCCAGGCCAGCCCCGCGCGCGCCGCGCTGCCCGCGCGGGGCGCACACGCCCACCCCGCCGCGCGCTCGACCAAGCCGC
>JAGXSN010000124.1 GCA_018333815.1 Sulfuritalea sp.
CCGCCCGCCGCGCCGCCCTGCAACGCCTGCACGCGGAGGTGGCGGGCGCCGAAAGCGAGATCGCGGCGCTCGGCAACCTGCTGGTGCCGCCGCAGCGCATGCCGGCGCTGCTGCAGACCCTGTTGGCGCGGCATCGCGGCCTGACGCTGGTCGGCATGACCACCCTGCCGCCCAGCCCGCTGATCGCGCAGCGCGCCGCCGCCGGGACGGCTGCGGCGCCGGGCGCCAATCTTTACGAACACGGCATCGAGATCCGGCTCGCCGGGAACTATCAGGATCTGCTCGCCTATGTCGCCGAGCTTGACGCGAGTTCCCACAAGCTGCTGCGCGGGGGCCTCAGCCTGGTTGTCCGGCAGCACCCGGTCAGCGAGCTGACCTTGAAGGTTTATACCCTGAGTCTGGAGTCGACGTGGCTCGTCGTCTGATCCTTGCCCTCGCGCTCCTGGCGCCCGTCTGCGTGCTGGCGCAATCCGTCGACCCGACCCGGCCGGCGCTCGATGTCGGCAGTGCCGCGGTGCCGGGCCTGGCGGCGCCGGGCGCCGCGGGCGGC
This sequence comes from Sulfuritalea sp., assembly GCA_018333815.1. Classification (GTDB taxonomy): domain Bacteria; phylum Pseudomonadota; class Gammaproteobacteria; order Burkholderiales; family Rhodocyclaceae; genus Sulfuricystis. The sequence goes on from JAGXSN010000124.1 coordinate 551, forward strand.
CTGCAATCGATCATCCAACGCCGGGGCGCCAAGCCCGCCGCGCTGATCGACGGCCAAGTGGTCGAGCTGGGCGGCCGGGTCGGCGCGGCGCGCCTGGTCAGGATCGGCGAGGACTTCGTGGTGCTGCGCGGCGCGCAAGGCAGCGAAACCCTGCGGCTCACGCCCGGGGTCGAGAAGAAGGCCGTGAAGAAGGAAAAGAAATGAGAGGTGTACTCATGCGAACCCTGATCCTGCTGGCGGTGCCGGCCGTGCTGCTCGGCTGCAGTTTGCCGCAGACCCGCCCCGATCTCGTGCGCGAGCGCATCGGCGACGAGATGGCCCAGGCCGCGTCCGGCCGCAAGCCGGCCGAGATCGTCGAGCGCGCCCTGCTGGCGCCGCTGACGATCGAGTTGCCCCGGCCGGAGATCGCCGAGCCCCGCTTCGATCTTTCCGTCGTCAATGCGCCGGCGGCGCAGGTGTTCATGGGCATCGTCAGCGGCACGCGCTACAACATGCTGGTCGGTCCGGAAGTGGCCGGCCATCTCACCATCAATCTGAAAGACGTCACGGTTCGGGAGGCTCTCGAATCGATCCGCGAACTCTACGGCTATGAATTCGCGATGACCGGAAACCGCATCGTCATCCAGCCGAACACCCTGCAGACGCGCGTGTTCAAGGTCAACTATCTGGCCAGCCGGCGCACCGGAGCGACCGAGTTGCGCGTCACCTCGAGCGCGATCTCCGGCGCTGCGGGCGCCGCGCCGACTCCATCGCCGCAGCCCGGTGGCGCGGGCGGCGGCCCCCAGGTTTCCGGCTCCCTGACCAGCCGGGTGCAGACCAGCTCGGATACCGATTTCTGGCACGACGTGCAAACCGCGCTGGCCACCATCGTCGCCGGCGAGGGGCGCAGCGTGGTGGTCAACAGCATATCCGGCGTGGTGGTGGTGCGCGGCTTGCCGGCGGAGCTGCGCGCCGTCGAGAAATACCTCAGGGCCACCCAGCTGACGGTCGAGCGCCAGGTGATGCTCGAAGCGAAGATCATCGAGGTGCATCTCTTCGAAAACTTCCAGAACGGCATCAACTGGGCCTCGTTCCACGGCAACAATCGCCGCTTCAGCCTGGGCGTGGCGCAGCCCGGTTCCAGCCTGGGGCCGACCGGCACGGGCTCCCTCGTCACCCGCGACGTCGCCGCTCTGCCCGGACTGGCCGGCTCGGTCATCGCGTCGTCGCTGGGCAGCGGCTTCGTCGGCCTGGCCTTCCAGACCGCCAACTTCGCCGCCCTGCTGAACTTTCTCGAAACCCAGGGCGCGGTCTCGGTGCTGTCGAGCCCGCGCATCGCCACGCTCAACAACCAGAAGGCGGTGCTCAAGGTCGGCACCGACGAGCTGTTCGTCACCAACGTCACGGCGACCACGACGAGCACCGCCGCCGGCAGCACGACGACGCCGAGCCTGACGCTGCAACCCTATTTCTCGGGCATTTCGCTCGACGTCACGCCGCAGATCGACGCCGACGGCAACGTCATTCTGCATGTCCATCCGGCGATCAGCACCGTGGCGGAAAAGGACAAGCTGATCGACCTCGGCACGCTCGGGCAGTTCCGCCTGCCGCTCGCCACCTCGAGCGTCAACGAAACCGACAGCATCGTGCGCGTGCAGGATGGCAACATCGTCGCCATCGGCGGCCTGATGACCCACAGTCAGACCAGCAACCGCAGCGGCCTGCCCGGCACGATCGCCTCGCCGGCCGGAGTCCTGTTCGGCCAGCGCGGCAGCGCGCTCGAAAAGCGCGAGCTGGTCATCCTGCTCAAGCCGACCGTCATCCGGGACGACAGCAGCTGGGTGAAGGATCTGCAGCAAAGCGGCGAGCGCCTGCGCAATTTCGGTTTGCCGCCCCTGACCGCCCCCCTGCAGTGACCGTCTATCTGGCCCACTTCGGACTGAATCGGCTACCCTTCGGCCTGACGCCCGACACCGAGTTTGTCTATCCGAGCCGGAGTCATCGCGAAGGGTTGAACCTGTTGCTGTTTGCCCTCGCCAGCGGCGAGGGTTTCGTCAAGGTGGTGGGCGAGATCGGCACGGGCAAGACCCTGCTGTGCCGCAACCTGCTGCGCGAGCTGGCGACGGACTGGCAGGCGGCCTACATCCCGAATCCTCAGATGAATCCGCACGAGCTGCTGCTTGAAATCGCGGACGAGCTGGGTACGGCGGCGGGGGCGAAGGACATCTCCCGCCTGGTCAAGCGCATCAACCAGCGCCTGATCGAGATCGCCGCCGAGGGGCGCAAGGTCGTGCTGTGCATCGACGAGGCGCAGACCATGCCGCGCCTCACCCTGGAGAGCTTGCGCCTGCTGTCGAATCTCGAGACGGAAAAGCGCAAGCTGCTGCACATCGTCCTGTTCGGCCAGCCCGAGCTGGACGAGATGCTCGGCGCGCACTCGGCGCGCCCGCTGCGCCAGCGCATCGCCTTCGGCCACCGCCTGCGCCATCTCGATGCCGAGGAGGTGAAGAACTATGTCGCACAGCGCTTGTCTACGGCCGGCTATCGCGGCGAGGCGCTTTTTTCGAACACCGCCTTGCGGGCGTTGTACCACCGTTCCGGCGGCGCGCCGCGCCTGATCAACATCCTGGCCAACAAGGCCCTGCTGGCCGCTTTCGGCGAGGGACGATTGCGTATCGAGCCGGCTCACGTCAAGGCGGCGGCACGCGACACCGCAGGCGCACTCGCCCGTTCATGGTGGCTCTGGTAGAGAGGTAAAGCGATGAGCATCATCAACCAGATGTTGCGCGATCTCGACGCGCGCCATGCCGGCGCCAACGAACGGGCCGGGCTGCCGGCGAATCTGCGCAGCCTGCCGCCGGAACCGGCGGCCCGGTCGAAAACCTGGCTCCTGCTGGGCGCCGGGTTGCTTGTCGGCGCCGTGCTGGCCTGGCTCGTTCTCGGCCG
>JAGXSN010000125.1 GCA_018333815.1 Sulfuritalea sp.
TCCCGCCAGCGCCGACTTTCCCGCCGCGGCGCATGATCTCCCCCGCGGCGCGCAAGCATGCCGCCGAGAGGGGCATCGACCTCGACCGGGTGGTCGGCAGCGGCCCGCACGGCAGCGTCACCGTCGCGGATGTCGACGCCGCCGTCCCCCTGCCGCAGCCCTCGCCCGCAGGCCGGACAGCGGAGATGCGCAAGACCATTGCAGCCGCGATGGCGCGCTCCAAGCGCGAGATTCCGCATTACTACGTCGCCGAGGACATTCCCCTGGCGCGCGCGCTCGACTGGTTGCGGGAGGAGAATGTCCGGCGTCCGCTGGCCGAGCGCCTGCTGCCGGCGGCGCTGCTGCTCAAGGCGGTGGCGCGCGCATTGCTGCGCTACCCCGAACTCAACGGCTGGTTCCGCGACGGCGCGTTCGTCCCGGCCGGGCGCATCAACCTCGGCGTCGCGATCGCACTGCGCCAGGGCGGGCTGATCGCGCCCGCGCTGCTCGATGCCGGCAGCAGGTCGATGACACAGTTGATGCAGGAACTCACCGACCTGGTGAAACGCGCCCGCGCCGGCTCGCTGAAGAGTTCCGAACTGAGCGAGGCGACGATCACCGTCACCAATCTCGGCGACCAGGGCAGCCTGGCCGTGTTCGGCGTGATCTATCCGCCGCAGGTGGCCTTGGTCGGCTTCGGCCGCATTGCCGAGCGGCCCTGGGTCGAGGGTAACGATGGGGCCGGCCGCCTCAAGGCGACGCCGATGGTCACGGCCAGCCTGTCGGCCGACCACCGCGTGTCCGACGGCCACCGCGGCGCCCTGTTTTTGCGCGAACTGGCCGAACGGTTGCAGCATCCGGAAGAACTGGACACGGAGGAAACATGAACCCAGCGGAGATCCGCGCGACCGCCATCGCCATCCTGCTGTCGATCGCCCCCGAGGTCGAGGCGACCGCGCTGCGCGACGACCGTCCCCTGCGCCGCCAGGTCGACCTCGACTCGATGGATTGGCTCAACTTCCTGCTCGGATTGAACGGCAGGTTCGGCGTCGAGATTCCCGAGGCCGATTATGTGAAACTGGTGACGCTGGGCGACGTGGTCGACTATTTGGCGCGCCGGATGAGGTAATCGGACGAATTTTCACGGTGGCAGGCACAAGAAAAGGAAACGACCATGAGCGAACGCATCAACGATGCCGGATTCCGTCCCGTCCGGCACGACCAGTTGCGTCAGGAACGGGGGCACGACACCTACAAGCTGGGCGGCAAGCTGTGCGAACCCGCCGTCTGCGGCGAATGTGGCGCGGTCTATGCAGCCGGACGATGGACCTGGGCGACTCGGCCTGCCGAAGCGTACCAGGTGACCTGCCCGGCCTGCCGGCGCATCCGCGACTCTTATCCCGCAGGATTCGTCCGGATCGGTGGCGCGTTTTTCGCCGCCCATCGCGATGAAATCCTCAATCTGTTGCGCCATCGCGAAGCGCGCGAACGGGCGGAGCACCCGCTGTCACGCATCATTGCCGCAGCCGACGAGGCCGACGGCATGACGATCACGACGACCGACGTCCACCTGGCGCGCGATCTCGGCGAGGCACTCCACAACGCTTACCGTGGCGAACTGGAGTTTCACTACAACCAGGGAGAGAACCTGTTGCGGGTCGCCTGGCGCCGCTAGATATTGGGCGCGACTGGCTGGCATTTTGGGAAGGATCTCTGCCAGTGCGGACTTGAGAGGAAGAAGCATCCCATATCGGCAGGTCCAGAAGCTCATCCGCTTTGATCGCGACGAGGTCATGGCGTGGGCACAGCGTTGGTTGCAGAACACCAAGGACCTGGGCATCGACGTAGCGACCGCCCGGGCGACCAGAACAGGACGTTGCAGCAGGCCCTCGCATCGCTGCCGGTCTGACTAACGCTTCTGGCTCCGGCTATTGATCCGCCAATTCGTAGCCGGTGCTTCGTCCGCCGCCGGGGGGCTTTTTCAGCACACCCAAGTCCAGCAACTGTGTGATGTCACGCAGCGCGGTGTCGGGGGAGCATTTGGCGATGGCAGCCCACTTGCTGCTGGTGAGCTTACCCTCGAAACCATCGAGCAGGCGGTTGAGCAACTTGACCTGCCGCTCGTTCAGTGATGTGCCTGCCCAGCGCTGCCAGAAGCGCGCTTTAACCAGCACGGTGTCCAGCGTGGCCTGCGCGCTCGTAACAGCGCGTCCCAGCGTGCCGAGGAACCACAACAGCCAGCCAGTGACGTCGAGCGTTCCTTTCTGCGTGCGTTCCAGCACATCGTAATAGTCCCTGCGCTCCCGCTGGATCTGCGCCGACAGGCTGTAGAAGCGCTGCGAACTGCCATCGGCACGCGCCAGAAACAGATCACCCACGGCGCGGGCGATGCGCCCGTTGCCGTCGTCGAAGGGATGCAGCGTCACGAACCACAAGTGCGCCAGCCCGGCCTTGACGAGCGCAGGCTCGCCGGTTTCCGCATTCGCCCATGCCAGAAAGCGCGCCGTCTCGGCAGCCAGCACATCCGCTGGCGGGACCTGGAAATGAATCTTGCGCCGCCCCATCGGCCCGGAAACGACCTGCATTGGGCCGTCGGCATCGCCACGCCACTGGCCTGCGGCGATCCGAGTCATGCCCGAGTACCCAGTCGGGAACAGCGCCGCGCGCCAGCCAAACAAGCGCTCGGCGGTCAGAGGTTCGACGCTGCGCGAAGTGGCGTCGAGCACCATCTCAACGACACCGTCCACATGCCGATCCACTGGGGCGACCCCACCAATGTCCACGCCCAGCCTTCGGGCGATGGTATGTCCGGCAGCATCACCGGGTAGTCGACGGCCTCGGGGCCGGGCGTCACGGCGTCGCCGAAACCCACGTCGACCTGCACGTGGCATCGGGCACCGTCCAACAGGCCGATCAGCGTGACCCGGACACCGGAGTAGTTGGCCTCCTTGCGGATATCCTCCGCGCGTACCGAGTCAGGCTGGAAGCGTATGCCGTCGTCCAGTTCCACCGTACAGATGTCCCGAAACGCCGCCTCGACATATGGGATCTCGGCCGAGCCGAAGCCCAGCAGATCGGCGTCGCGTGTCGGGCGATGTGGGATGTCGAACCACAAGTCGAACAGCAGCGCGCCTTTCAGCAGGAACTGGTCGGCGTGGGGGGAAATGCTGAGCCGGTAAAGCAGGCGCTCAAGCGCATAGCGGGTCAAGATCAGATTGAAGTCCTGCCGGGTCTCGCGGGCGCGGTTGAGCAGGCGGGCGCGCACCGAGGCGGCCATGTTGCGCTGGTTCATGACAGGCTCTCCATGTAGGGGCGCATCACATTGGCCACACGGCACAGCGCAGCAAAACGCCACAGCTCATCCATGCTGACGCGCTTGGCACGCCAGGACTCCTGCAGCGCCTCCAGCGCGACATCCAGGCCGATCTTGTTGCGGAACTTGAAGCAGTCGGCCACCGTCCGGGCGACGTTGGTCACGCGCACCGGCACACCATCGATGAGGTGCTCCTCGATCCCCTCCGTCAGCGCGGCGCCAGAGAAGCGCACGATGCGCAGCGGGGGATAGTCCATCTTTGGCGCGCGTGCCTTGTTGGGGATTGCCAGCCAGACCTCGAACGGCGACTGTGTGGTGAGTTCATGTAGGCGCAGTGCCGACAGTAGGCAGACGATGGCTTGCGGGTGCTTGCGTGCCACCTCGGTGAGTGCGCCGTGTTCCGAGACGGCCCGGTCCGGAATCGCGTAGAGGCCCCGTCCCACTCGCTGGAGCAGCCCTTGCCGCACCAGCCGCGTGAGGGCGACCGTGGGCAGCCCACGCTCATTGAGATCGCGTGGGCGAATAAGGCCGTGCTGGGCGGCAAGATCCAGAATGCTCCGGTGCGAACTGTCCATGTCGTCATGATGTTGCGAAACGTCGGTAGCTGTCAAGAACTACCGACAAAACACAACCGACATGGTTTCCTTTGCCTGCCGATGCCGCAATCCAACCGTTTGATTCGTCAGCACGTAACGCATTGATCTGTATGAGTCCGCGTTACGGCCTCTGCGGACTTCTGCCCTTAGGGATTCTCTGAAAAACCTTGAACCAATGGCCAAGGGATGTATCTAATCGGCATATTGATTCCTGGGGAAGAAAGATGAAACAAGTCAGTCTCGCCGAATCCGAATTCGTGAAGAAGCCGAAGACCACGCGGCGGCAGGTATTTTTGGCCGACATGGATCGCGTCGTGCCCTGGGCGAGGCTGTTGGCGCTGATCGAACCGCACTACCCCAAGGTCGG
>JAGXSN010000126.1 GCA_018333815.1 Sulfuritalea sp.
GCGAAATGATGACCAAAATGAAGGAAACCAAGCCGGAGTGGCACGACCAGATCCGCATCCTGTGGACCTCGCCGTTGATTCCGCGCGACCCGCTGGTGTATCGCAAGGATTTGCCGGCCGACCTCAAGAAGAGGATCCAGGACTTCGCGGTCGGCTACGGCAAGAACGAGCGCGAGAGGGAAATCCTCAAGAACCTGTATCGCCTGAAGGGCTTCCAGGTCTCGACCAACGCCCAATTGCTGCCGATCCGTCAGCTCGAGCTGTTCAGGGACCGCAAGAAGTTCGAGGGCGACGCCCACATGGCCGCGGCCGACAAGAAGGCGAAGCTGGCCGAGATCGACGCCAAGCTGGCCGATCTCGCCAGGCAGATGAAGTAAGCCGTTATCCCGGCGCCGGTCGGCTTTCCGTGCCGGCCGGCCTCTTTGCCTCCTGCCATGACTCCGCCCACCACCCGCGCCGTAGCGCCGGCTCCACCGTCGCACAATCTGACGACCACCCTGGCCTGGGGCGCGCTGTTCATCGTCCTGATCTGGTCCTGGGAGGGCGCCGACATGCGCCCGCTCGACCTGTGGCAAGACTCCGGCAATATGGGCGTTTTCGCCGGCGAGTTCTTCCCGCCCGATTTCCACGACTGGCGCATCTATCTCGAAGAGATGATCATCACGGTGCATATCGCCGTGTGGGGCACCGTGCTGTCGATTGTCTGCGCCGTTCCCTGCGGCTTGATGTCGGCGGAAAACATCGTGCCCAGATGGGTTTACCAGCCGATGCGCCGCCTGATGGATGCCTGCCGCGCCATCAACGAAATGGTGTTCGCCATGCTGTTCATCGTCGCCGTCGGCCTTGGCCCGTTCGCCGGCGTGCTGGCCCTGTGGGTGCATACCACCGGCGTGCTGGCGAAACTGTTTGCCGAAGCCGTCGAGGCGGTCGATCCGCGCCCGGTCGAGGGCGTGCGCGCCACCGGCGCCAATGCGCTGGAGGAAATCCTCTACGGCGTGATTCCGCAGGTATTGCCGCTGTGGATCTCGTATGCGCTCTACCGCTTCGAATCGAATGTCCGTTCCGCCTCGGTGCTCGGCATCGTCGGCGCCGGCGGCATCGGCGTGATCCTGCACGAGGTGATCCGCGGTTTCGAATACGCGCAGACCGCCGCCGTGCTGATCATCATCATCGTCTCGGTCACCCTGATCGATCTCGTCTCCGCCCGCATCCGTCAATGGGCAATCTGACCGCATCATGAAAACCGTCAAACTGAATGGCATTACCTATCACTGGCCGCTCCATCCCACCGTCGTCGTCTGCATCGACGGCGGCGATCCCGCCTATCTCGAACAGGGACTGCGCGATGGCATCATCCCGCACATCACCCGTTTCATGCAGGAAGGTTTCAATGCGCAAGCCGACGGCACGGTGCCGAGCTTCACCTGTCCGAACAACATGTCGATCATCACCGGGGCGCCGCCCGCCGTGCATGGCATCTCGGGAAATTACTACCTCGATGCCCGTACCGGTGAAGCGGTGGTGATGACCGGGCCGGAGCTGCTGCGCAGCCGCACCATCCTCGCGGAGTTCGCCGATGCCGGCGCGCAGGTCGTCTCGATCACGGCCAAGGACAAGCTGCGCAAGCAGCTCGGCAAGAATCTCGACATGAGTCGTGGCAACATCAGTTTCTCTTCCGAGAAAGCCGATCGCTGCACGCTGATGGAGAACGGCATCGAGGATGTATTGAAGTACGTCCGCATGCCCTTGCCGGACATGTATTCGATGGACCTTTCCCTGTTCGTGCTCGAGGCCGGCGTCAAGCTCCTCGAAGAGGAACGCCCGGACCTGATGTATCTCTCGCTGACCGATTTCATCCAGCACAAGCACGCGCCGGGCGATCCGGTCGCCAACGAGTTCTACCGGCGCATCGATGCCCTGCTCGGCAAGCTCGCCGCGCGCGGCGCGACCGTTGCCCTGACCGCCGATCACGGCATGAACGACAAATCCAACGCCCGCGGCAAGCCGAACGTGATCTACCTGCAGGATATTCTCGACCGCAAGTTCGGCCCAGGCGACACCCGGGTGATCTGCCCGATCACCGACGCCTTCGTGCGGCACCATGGCGCGCTCGGCGGCTTCGTGCGCGTCTGGTGCCTGGGCGGCAAGGCGACGCCGCAGGCGATCATCGATCTGGTCAAGGACATGCCCGGCATCGCCGCGGCGCTCGACCGGGAAACGGTCTGCCAGCGCTTCGAACTGCCGCCGGACCGCGAGGGCGATGTCGCCGTGATCGGCGATGTGAATACCGTCATCGGCGCTGCGGTGGCGGATCACGATCTGTCCAAGCTGGCCGACGCCCGGCTGCGCAGCCATGGTTCGACCACGGAGGCCCGCGTCCCCTTCATCCTGAGCCGTCCCGTCAGCGCCGAGTTCCAACGGCGCGCGGTACAAGGCCTGAACAGCCGCCAGATCTTCGAATACGCCATCAACGGCGTGCAACGCTGAGATGAGCATGCCCGCCAGCGGCCGCGTCGCTGTCTACGATGTCCCCAACGGACCGTTCCGTCTCGTCGACTACCCGTTGCGTCCGCCCGGCCCCGGCGAAGTGCTGGTCAAGAACCGCATGGCCACGATCTGCCGTTCGGACATCCACACCTGGCAGGGACATCGCCCCGGCCCCTGCCCGGGGTTGCTGGGCCACGAGATCATCGGCGACATCGTCGCCCTGGGCGCGGATGTGAAGCAGGACATGCGCGGCGACCCCCTGCATGTCGGTGACCGCATCACCTGGAGCGAATATTTCATCCCGGGCGACAATTACTACACCGCGGTGCTCGACCTGCCGCAGAAGTCGCCCGGCGTCGACAAATACGGGCACATGGCCGCAACGAAGGCCCCGCATCACCACGGCGGTTTCGGCGAATACTGCTATATCGTGCCGCGCTCCTGGATCCTGCGCCTGCCCGATGTGCTCAGCGATGCCGAGGCGACCCCGCTCAATTGCGGCGTGGCGACCATGATCGCCGTCACCGAAGCGGCCAGTATCCGCATCGGACAGACGGTGGTGATGCAGGGACTCGGCCTGCTCGGCCTGTACGGCGCCGCCATCGCCAAGGCACGCGGCGCGCAGGCGGTGATCGGCCTCGACGGCGATGCCGACCGGCGGGCGCGTTCTTACCGCTTCGGCGTCGACCTCGCGCTCGATCCCGCGCTGGACAAGGCGGAGCTGCCGCAGGAAATTCTCGCGCTGTGCCGCCCCGCAGGCCCCGACGTGGCCATCGAAGTCTGCGGCGCAGCGCAGGCCATTTTGCAAGGCATCGAGCTGCTGCGCATCGGCGGCACGTATGTGCTGGGCGGCGTGGTGAATCCGCAGGCCATGGTCACGCTCGACGCGAACCTGATCCTGAAAAAGATGCTGACGGTGCGCGGCATCCACAACTACCACCCGCGCAACCTGATCGAGGCGCTCGATTTCGTCGTCGCCAATCGCGTGCGCTTTCCCTTCCATGAACTCGTCGATGGCCAGTATCCGCTGGAACGTGTCGGCGACGCCATGGCGGATGCCGCCGCGCAGCGCGTGCTGCGCGCGGCCATCCTGCCGTGATCCGGAGACAAGACATGCCCGAACCGATCCTGCTCACCCCGGGACCCCTGACGACCACCCGCGTTACCAAGGAAGCCATGCTGGTTGACTGGGGTTCCTGGGATGGCGCCTTCAACGCGCTGACGGCTTCGGTCTGCCGCGATCTCGCGGACATCGCCCAAGCCGGCAATACCCATGTCTGCGTGCCGCTGCAGGGCAGCGGCACCTTCGCCGTCGAGGCGGCGCTGGGTACGTTGATACCGAAAACCGGCAAGGTGCTGGTGCCGAACAATGGCGCTTATTGCCAGCGCATCGTCCGCATTCTCGGTTATCTGGGCAGAAAGGCGCTCGTCCTCGATTTTGCCGAAGACGAGCCGGCCGATCCCGAGTGCATCGATGCCGCACTGCTCGCCGATTCGAGCATCACGCATGTGGCGCAAGTCCATTGCGAAACCGGAACCGGCATCCTCAACCCGCTGGCCGAAATCGCCACGGTGGTGCAGGCCCACGGTCGCCGGATGATCGTCGACGCCATGAGCGTCTTCGGCGTCATTCCCGTCGACCTCCAGACGATGCCGATCGATGCCGTGATAGCCGCCTCGGGCAAGTGCCTCGAAGGCGTGCCGGGCATGGGCTTCGTCATCGCGGAGCGGGAAACGCTTGCAGCCGCGCAGGGAAACTGCCATTCGCTCGCCATGGATCTCCACGACCAGTGGGCCTACATGCAGAAAACCGGGCAATGGCGCTTCACCCCGCCGACCCACGTGGTTGCCGCCTTGCGCGCGGCCATCGACCAGTACAAGGAAGAGGGCGGCCAGGCCGCGCGCCTCGAACGCTATGCGGAAAATTGCGCCACGCTGGTCGGCGGCCTGCGCAGCCTGGGCTTGCGCACATTTCTCGATGACATGGTGCAGGCGCCGATCATCGTGACCTTTCACGCACCACCCGATGCGGCCTACGACTTCGCCGAGTTCTATCGGCGCGTGCGCGACCGCGGTTTCATACTCTACCCCGGCAAACTCACCACCGTGGATACCTTCCGCGTCGGCTGCATCGGCGCGATCGGCGCGGCGGAAATGCGGCGCGCGGTCGACGCGATCGGCGCGGCGCTGCAGGAAATGGGCATCCGGCAACCGGGGGCTTCATGAAACGGCGCGGCGGCAATCCCGAGCGAAAATTCCGCCCCCGGCGGGTCGAACTGAAATATGCGTGCAACAAGCGCGCGCGAGGATAGCGGGTCATGCGCGTCCTGATGATTTCCGATGTCTTTTTCCCCCGCATCAACGGCGTGTCCACTTCCATCGAGTCTTTCCGCAACGCGCTCGCCGAACTTGATGTGGAGGTGCGGCTCGTCGCCCCGGCGTACCCGCAAGGGCACGAACATGACGAATGGATTGTGCGGGTGGCGTCGCGGCGGGTGCCGTTCGACCCGGAAGACCGGCTGATGCGGGGCAAGGCGCTGCGGCGCGCACTGGACGATCTGGGCCGCTGGCGCTGCGATCTGGTGCATGTGCAAACGCCTTTCGCGGCCCACTACGCCGGCCTGGGCCACGCGAGACGCCGCGGCCTGCCCTGCATCGCCACCTACCACACCCATTTCGAGGAGTATCTGCACAACTACGTGCCCGCGCTGCCGCCGGCCGCGCTGCGCGCCCTGGCGCGCGTTGTCGCGCGCCGCCAGTGCAACGCGCTCGATGCCGTGGTGGTGCCTTCCGGCGCGATGCAGGACACGCTCACCGCCTATGGCGTGAAGGTGGCGGTGCACCGGGTGCCGACCGGCATCCCCGTGGACCATTTCGGTGCAGTTTGCCGTGCCGCCAGAACCGACTTTCGCGCCCGCTTCGGCATTCCTGCGGACGCGCCGGTCGCCCTCTATGTCGGTCGGGCGGCGCACGAAAAGAATGTCGGCTTCCTGCTCGACGCCCTGCCGCACGCGCTCGAACGGATGCCGGGACTGCTGCTCGTCATCGCCGGGGAGGGGCCGGCGCTGCCGGCGCTGCGCAGCCAAGCGGAGGCGCTGGGCATCGGCGCGCAGGTGCGCTTCGTCGGCTACCTGGATCGCCAGGACGAGCTGCCCGCCTGCTACGCGGCGGCCGATGTTTTCGTGTTCTCCTCGCGCACCGAAACCCAGGGGCTGGTGCTCCTCGAAGCGCTGGCCGCCGGTCTGCCGGTGTTCGCCTTCGCCGCGCTGGGCACGCGCGAGATCGTCGAGCCGCGCCGCGGCGCGCTGCCGGCGCCCCAGGAACCGCGGGCGTTCGGCGCGCAACTGGCGGCGCTGCTCGCCAGCCCGCGCCAGCGCGAGGCGATGGCGGCCGCGGCGCGCTCCTTCGCGCGCGAGTGGACCACCGCGGCCTGCGCGCGCCGGCTGG
>JAGXSN010000127.1 GCA_018333815.1 Sulfuritalea sp.
GCTCGTCGCAGCCGGCATCAAACCCTGCGGCCTGGGCGCGCGCGACACGCTGCGCCTCGAAGCCGGCATGAACCTCTACGGCCAGGACATGGACGAGACGCAGAACCCGCTCGAATCCGGCCTGGCCTGGACGCTCGATTTCAAGGACGCGAACCGCGACTTCATCGGCAAGTCGGCGCTGGCTCGGTTGGCAAATGAGCGGCAGGCGACAGGCAAGCTGCGCCAGCTGCTCGGCCTCGTGCTGCTCGACAAGGGCGTGCTGCGAAGCCATCAGAAAGTCATTACCGAACAAGGAGATGGAGAAACAACTTCAGGCTCTTTCTCACCAACGCTGAACCAGTCGATCGCCTTCGCCCGCCTGCCCGCCGGGGTCGAGCCCGGCGACGAGGTTCAGGTCGGAATCCGCGACAAATTGCTGCGGGCGAAGGTGGTGAAGCCGCCTTTCGTGCGCAATGGCAAGGCGCTGGTCTGAATCGCGTAGCATAAGCGGCATGGCGTTGCATCCCGACTTTCCGGCTGACCCGTACGCCCCGCTGCTGCCGGACCAGCGGTGGTTTCCAGCCGCCGAGGAGTTGCGGGATAGCGCCTACGAGAAACTGCTGCCGCCACTGGTCGCCAAGATTCGCGACGAGGTCAAGACCTGGCGTGAGGCCGGCTATGCCGGTGCATCGGAAACCTCGCAATCCTTGTTGAACTGGTGGTTCGAAAACGAACACCTGATCGAACAGGCGGACGGCGCCCTCGCCCCCTTCCGCTATTACTTTGCCCAACGGGAAGCGGTGGAAACCGTCATCTGGCTGCACGATGTGCGCAAGGTGCAGGACAAGTTCGATCTGTTGCGCTTCGACGCATCCGGCGCCGTGTCCGCTGGGCTGTTCGACGAGGACTGGCCCCGCTACGTAGTGAAGATGGCAACCGGCGCCGGCAAGACCAAGGTGCTGTCGCTGCTCCTCGCCTGGAGCTACTTTCACAAGCTCTATGAACCCAAGTCGCGGCTCGCCCGCAATTTTCTCGTCATCGCCCCCAACATCATCGTACTCGACCGGCTGCGCGCCGACTTCGACGGCCTGCGCATCTTCTTCAACGATCCCGTCCTGCCCGACAATGGTCACGCCGGTCGCAACTGGCGCGACGATTTCCAGATCACCCTGCATATCCAGGATGACGTGCGCGTGGCATGCGGCACCGGCAACCTGTTCCTCACCAACATCCACCGCGTCTATCTGGGGGACGTGCCGGAAGCGTCGCTGGAAGACGACGACCTGCGCAACTACTTCCTCTCGCCTTTCGGCCCCAAGCCCGTCGGCAAGACCACCGACAGCAAGACCGACCTCGGCGAAATCGTCCGCGAGATCGAAGAACTGGCGGTCTTCAACGACGAAGCCCACCACATCCACGACAGCCGGCTGGCCTGGTTCAAGAGCATTCAGGACATCCACCACCGCATGCTGCAGAAGGACTGCCGCCTCGCCCTGCAAGTGGATGTCACCGCCACGCCGCGCCACAACAGCGGCGCCATTTTCGTCCAGACCGTTTCCGACTATCCGCTGGTCGAGGCCATCCACCAGAACGTGGTCAAGCATCCCGTGCTGCCCGATGCCGCCAGCCGAGCCCGTCTGAACGAAGTGAAGAGCGCCATCTTCACCGAGAAGTACGCCGACTACCTGCAACTGGGCATCGAGGAATGGAAGAAGAGCGCCGCCGAGCACGAGAAGCTCGGCAAGAAGGCCGTGCTCTTTGTCATGGTGGACGACACCCGCAACTGCGACGAAGTCGGCGCGCACCTGGAAAAAATCTGTCCCGAACTGCAAGGCGCGGTGCTCGTCATCCACACCAAGAACAACGGCGAAATTTCCGAAGCCGCCAGCGGCAAGAACAAGGAAGAACTCGAAATCCTGCGCAAGGCCTCCAATGACATCGACCGCTGGGACAGCCCCTTCAAGGCCATCGTTTCGGTCCTCGTCCTCAAGGAAGGCTGGGACGTGAAGAACGTCACCACCATTGTCGGCCTGCGCGCCTACGCCGCGCAAAGCAACATCCTGCCCGAGCAGACGCTGGGGCGTGGCCTGCGCCGCATGTACTTTGGCAGCGACATTGCCGAAACCGTCTCGGTCATGGGCACGCCGGCTTTCATGGAGTTCGTCGAGTCCATCCAGTCCGAAGGTGTGAGCTTCGAACGCGTACCCATGGGCGGCGGTGCCGCGCGGCAGGATTCGCTCGTGGTGGAAATCGAAACGGCAAATTCGGACAAGGACGTCGATGCCCTCGACATCGCCCTGCCGCGCCTGACGCGCCGCTTCAATCGCGACTTCAAGGAACTCGACACCCTCGATCCCGCCGCTTTCGGCAACAAGCGCCTGACGCTCAAGGCCTTCTCCCCGGAAGAAACCCGCGAGATCGTCTTCAAGACCATGCTCGACGGTGAGCAACACCATACGATCCAGCTCGATACCAACGGCATCGCCGACTACCGCTCCGTCGTCGGCTTCTTCGCCCGTCAGTTGCTAAAGGAAATGCGCCTCGTCGGCGGCTACGACGTGCTCTACGGCAAGGTCAAGACCTTCATGCGCGAACACCTGTTCGAAACGTCTCCGGTCAATCTCGAAGACCCGCAAGTTTTGCGCAATCTCTCCGAATCTGCCGCCGGAAAAATTCTCTTCGACAGTTTCAAGGCCGGTATCAACGCGCTGACGGTACAGGACAAGGGCAGCACCCGCATCGAAGACCGCATCCGTCTGCGCGACACCCGCCCCTTCCGCACCGAGCACCGGGCCTACATCCCGGCGAAGAAATCCCTGTTCAACAAGATCGTCGGCCAACCCAATGCCGGGGGCCTCGAACTCGCCTTCGCCAAGTTCCTCGACGACGCCCCCGACGTCGCCGCTTTCGCCAAGAACTATCTCGCCGTCGGCTTCAAGGTCGAATACGTCAAGACCAACGGCGACCTGTCGAATTACATCCCCGACTTCATCGTCAAGACCGCCGACGGCTCGGTCTGGCTCGTCGAAACCAAGGGCCGCGCCGAACTCGACCTGCCGCAGAAGATGAAGCGCCTCGGCCAGTGGTGCGAAGATGCCACGACCGCGAGCCAGGCCGAAAACGGCCCGGCCTACGGCTTCGTGTATGTGGATCAGGAAGGTTTCGAGCAGCACGCGCCGCGTGACTTCGCCGCATTGAAGGCGAGCTTCACCGAATATCAGGAGACTGCCCAATGATCACCAATTTTCGCATCTCGAATTTCAAGAGGCTGGTCACGGCAGAGCTAGAACTCGGCAACGCCGCCGTATTCATCGGTCCCAACAACTCCGGTAAAACCACGGCCCTGCAAGCCTTGGCGCTATGGGATATCGGCTGGCGCCGCTGGGCGGAAAAGCGCGACAAGAGTTCGCCCGCGGAGCGCAAGGGCGTCACCATCAACCGGCGCGACCTCTATGCCATTCCGGTGCCGGGCGCCAAGCTTCTCTGGAACGACCTGCATACCCACGCGCAGGACAAATCGGCCGAAAAGACGACCAAGGTCTACATCACCCTGGAAGCGGAAGGCGTTCACGAAGACAAACCCTGGTCCTGTGCACTGGAGTTCTATTACGCCAACGAGGAATCCTTCTACTGCCGTTTGAAAAACAGCGAGGATGGCCTGATCCCGGAGGGAGCCCGCAAGCACTCCGTGGTCTTCCTGCCGCCCATGTCCGGCCTGATTGCCCGCGAACACCGCAAGGAACCGGGCGAAATCAGCGTGTTGATCGGCGAAGGCCAGACCGCCCAAGTCTTGCGCAATCTATGCTGGCAAATCTTCTCCAAGGAAGACCAGTCCGCTTGGCGCAACTTGGTCGCTCACATCGAGTCGCTATTCCACATCCGACTGCAAGACCCCTCATACATCAAGGAACGCGCCGAGCTCTCCCTGACCTACAGGGAACGCAACGGCGTCGAACTTGACCTGTCTTCCTCGGGGCGTGGCTGCCAGCAGGTGTTGCTGCTGCTCTCCTTCATGCTCGCCAACCCCAGCGCGGTACTGCTTCTGGACGAACCGGACGCCCACCTGGAAATCCTGCGCCAGCGGGACGTATATAACCTGCTGACCGATCTCGCGGAAACCAGCGGTTCGCAGATCATCGCCGCCAGCCATTCCGAAGTTGTCTTGCAGGAAGCCGCCGAGCGCGACGTGGTCGTGGCCTTCGTCGGCAAGCCTCACCGCATCGACACCCGTTCCCGCAGTCAGGTGCGAAAGGCCCTGGAAAGCATCCGCATGGCCGACTACTACCTGGCCGAGCAGAAGGGCTGGATGCTGTACCTCGAAGGCTCCACCGACCTCGCCATCCTGCGAAGGCTGGCTGAGCGTCTCGACCATCCCGCCAAGGCCGTATTGCACGACTCCGTGCCTGTCATCTATCTGGGCGGCAACAAGCCCCAAGAGGCCCGCGACCATTTTCAGGGCCTGCGCGAAGCCAAATCCGACCTGGTCGGTTTCGCCCTGTTCGACAGACTCGACAAGGAACTTCACACCGGCTCGCAGCTCGCGGAACGCATGTGGTCCCGGCGCGAGATCGAAAACTACCTGGTTACGCCGACCAGCCTCCGTGCC
The DNA here is from genome assembly GCA_018333815.1 of Sulfuritalea sp. Taxonomy (GTDB): domain Bacteria; phylum Pseudomonadota; class Gammaproteobacteria; order Burkholderiales; family Rhodocyclaceae; genus Sulfuricystis. Next base: position 4,586 of record JAGXSN010000127.1, read on the forward strand.
TTCGTGCAAATGGGCCTGCGTGGTGATGACCTGGTCGAACAGGCCGAGCGCGGCCACCGGCTCGAAGTCATGGATGCCTGCATCGACGAGCTGTCCAAGGCGCTGGCAATCGCCAAGCGCCCCGACCCCTGGGGTCCGGACATCAAGGCCACCGATGATTTTCTCGACCCCCTGTTCAGCAACTATTTTCAGCGCCTCGGCACGCCGCAACAGGTGTTCAAGCGCGATTACCATGGCTTGGCCGACGCCATTCCGCTGGCAGAGATATCTCCCGAGGTCAGCGAAATGCTGGACGCCATCGCGGAAGTTGCCGGCCGCGCTACCCCTGCCTGACCATGGCTCGCCCAGAAGCCTACGACCGCGGTGTCCAACTGAGCGACGCCGAAAAGCGCGACCTGATCGCCCTGATCCAGGCCGGCAAGCCCTTGCCGGAGAAATACCGCTTCCTGCTGTTCGAGGACAAGCGCGAGGTCGAGCTGGTGTGGAACGGCAAGAGCCGCGACGTGTGCACCACCGTGCTGCCCTTCCAGACCCTCGAACACATCGACGAACCGCGCAAGGAAGCACCGGAAATACAGGGCAACCTGTTCGACCCGCGCGGCCGGCAGATCAAGGGCTGGACCAACAAGCTGATCTGGGGCGACAACAAACTCATCCTGTCGTCATTGAAGAGCGGTGCGCTGCGACGGCAGATCGAGGACGCCGGCGGCCTGAAACTGATTTACATCGACCCGCCCTTCGACGTCGGCGCTGATTTCTCCATGGACATCGAGATCGGCGGCGAGACCTTTCACAAGGAAGCCAACCTGCTGGAACAGATCGCCTACCGCGACACCTGGGGCCGCGGCGCGGACTCCTTCATCAGCATGATCTACGAGCGGCTGATCTTGATGCGGGATTTGCTGGCGGAGGATGGGAGCATATTCATCCATTGCGACTGGCGGGTCAGCTCACTTATGGAATTGACGCTCGCCGAAGTCTTTGGTAGGGCCTGTTTTCAGAACGAGCTCATTTGGTACTACACCAACAAGTACGGTGCCAACTCACAGACATTCGACTCATTCCACAACACGATCTACTGGTACGGGAGATCTGGCAAAGTCACCTACAACCCGGTGCTCGTTCCTGTCAAGGAGGTTCGCAAGCAGCCGCTCCGAAAATGGAACAAGGAACTCGGTAAGAACGAATGGCAGAGAGATGCAAATGGAAATTACCTATACGTCGAGAGCAGCGAAAAGGAAGTCAGCGACGTTTGGGAAATTCCCGTCATTAACCCAATGGCCAATGAGCGAATCGGCTACCCCACCCAAAAACCCGAAGCCCTGCTCGAACGCATCATCAAGGCCAGCTCCAACGAAGGCGATCTCGTCGCCGATTTCTTCTGCGGCTCGGGCACCACGGCCGCCGTCGCCGAAAAGCTCGGCCGCAAGTGGATCGCCAGCGATCTCGGCAAGTTCGGCATCCACACCACCCGCAAGCGCCTGATCGGCGTGCAGCGCGCCCAGCAGGCCGCAGGCAAGGCCTTCCGCGCCTTCGAGGTGCTGAACCTCGGGCGCTACGAGCGGCAGGCCTATCTCAATGTCTCCGGCCGCCTCTCGCGCGAACAGAAGGAGGAGGCCCTGGCGCGGAAGGAGCGTGAGTTCCGCGAACTGATCCTGCGCGCCTACAAGGCGCAGCCGCTGGAAGACGCGAGCTTCTTTCATGGCCGCAACGGCGGGCGCCTGGTGGTCGTCGGCCCGATCAACCTGCCGGTCGGGCGCCTGTTCGTCGAGGAAGTCATCACCGAATGCCGCAAACGCGGCGCCTCGCGCGTGGACATGCTGGCCTTCGAGTTCGAGATGGGCCTGTTCCCCGCCGTGCTCGATGAGGCCAAGAACAAGGGCATCGACCTGACGCCGAAATACATCCCGGCGGAAGTCTTCGACAAGCGCGCCGTGGATCGCGGCCAGGTGGTGTTCCACGACATCAGCTTCATCGAGGCCACGCCGCGCTACGCGAAGAAGGACAAGTACACTCTCGCCATCGAGCTGACCGACTTCTCGGTCTATTACACCCAGGGCGCGATGGATGCGGCGATTGCCAACCTCAAGGAAGGCAAGTCGCAGGTGGTCTGCGAGGCCGGCCAACTGCTCAAGATCGCCAAGGACAAGCAGGGCGTGGTCAGCCGCGAATTGCTGACGCGCGAATGGACCGACTGGGTCGATTACTGGGCGGTCGACTTCGACTACCAGAGCCGCAAGGAGATCATCAGGGTCGCCGTCGATACGGGCGTGAAAGACGCCGGCGGCGAACCCGAGTTCGAGGAACGCTGGACCGGCGGCTACATCTTCGAGAATGAATGGCAGAGCTTCCGCACCCGGCAGGACCGCAAACTGGAATTGACCACCGCCCCGCATACCTACACAAAACCCGGCCGCTATACGGTGGCGGTGAAGGTGATCGACATTTTCGGTAACGATACGATGACGCTCGTCCCGGTGAGCGTCGGCTGATTCAATTCATTTTCAAAAGGAGCATCCCGTGAACGTCCCCGCCGATCTCAAGTACACCAAGACCCATGAATGGCTGAAGCGGGAAGCCGACGGCAGCGTCAGCATCGGCATCACCTTCCACGCGCAGGAAGCCCTCGGCGACATCGTTTTCCTCGAACTGCCGGATGCCGGCCGCACCGTCAAGGCCGGCGAGGAGTGCGCGGTGGTCGAATCCGTCAAGGCTGCCTCGGACATCTATGCGCCGATCGCCGGCGAGGTCGCGGCGAAGAACGAGGACGCCATCGCCGCGCCCGAGAGCGTCAACCAGGACTGCTATGCCGCCTGGCTGTTCAGGATCAAGCCCGCCAATGTCGCCGACCTCGATGGTCTGCTCGATGCCGCCGCCTACGAGAAGGTGGCCGCCGAATCATGACCCGCCAGACACTTGCCGGACTGGAAGGGCACGACGAGTTCGTCGCGCGCCATATCGGCCCGAACGCGGCCGAGCAGGCGGCAATGTGCGCCGCCATCGGCGTGAAGGATCGCGCCGAACTGATCGCCCAGACCGTGCCCGCCGGCATCCGCCTGCCCGCCGAGCTGCCGCTCGGCGCGCCGCTGAACGAGCAGGCCGCGCTGGCGCAGCTCAAAAGTTACGCCGACCGGAACCAGATCAGGAAATCGCTGATCGGCCTCGGCTACTACGGCACCCACACCCCGCCGGTGATCCAGCGCAACCTTTTCGAGAATCCCGGCTGGTACACCGCCTACACGCCCTACCAGGCCGAGATCGCCCAGGGCCGCCTCGAAGCCCTGCTCAACTACCAGCAGATGGTGATCGACCTCACCGGCATGCAGCTCGCCAACGCCTCGCTGCTCGACGAGGCCACCGCCGCCGCCGAGGCGATGACCATGGCGCGCCGCTCGAGCAAGGCGCAGAGCAACGCCTTCTTCGTCGATGAGAACGCATTTCCCCAGACTCTCGACGTGGTGCGCACCCGCGCCGCCTGGTTCGGCTTCGAGCTGATCTTCGGCCCGGCCGAAAGCGCTGCGCAGCATGAGGTCTTCGGCGCGCTGCTGCAGACGCCCAACGCGCAGGGCGAGCTCAAGGACTTCTCCGCAGTCATCGCCGCACTGAAGGCCAGGAATGCCGTCACCGCCGTCGCCTGCGATTTGATGGCGCTGGTGCTGACCAAATCGCCCGGCGAAATGGGCGCCGACATCGCCTTCGGTTCGAGCCAGCGCTTCGGCGTGCCGATGGGCTACGGCGGCCCGCATGCCGCCTTCTTCGCCTGCCAGGACGAGCACAAGCGCTCGGTGCCCGGCCGCATCATCGGCGTGTCGAAGGATGCGCGTGGCAGGACGGCCCTGCGCATGGCCCTGCAGACACGCGAGCAGCACATCCGCCGCGAGAAGGCCAACTCGAACATCTGCACCTCGCAGGTGCTGCTGGCCAACATGGCCGGCATGTATGCCGTCTGGCACGGCCCGGCAGGCCTCAAGCGCATCGCGCAGCGCATCCATCGGCTGACCTGCCTGCTGGCCAAGGCGCTTGGTGTCACCGGCAGCTTCTTCGATACGCTCGTCGTGAAAGTCGGCGCCGGCGGGACGGCGGCATTGAAGAATTCAGCCTTCAACGTGCGCTATATGGGGACTGAAATGAGCGACGCCGAAACCGTCGGCATCAGCCTCGACGAGACGACCACCCGCGACGATGTCGCCGCCCTCGCCCGGTTGCTCGGCACGACCATCGACTTCGAGGCGAACGTCGCCGAGGCAATCCCTGAAAACCTGCGCCGCACGTCGCCCATCCTCACGCATCCGGTGTTCAACACCCACCACACCGAGCACGCGATGCTGCGCTACCTCAAGCGGTTGCAGAACAAGGATCTCGCGCTCGACCACGCGATGATTCCGCTGGGAAGCTGCACGATGAAGCTCAACGCCGCCGCCGAGATGATGCCGGTGAGCTGGCCGGCCTTCGGCGCGCTGCACCCCTTCGCGCCGGCCGAGCAGTCCCAGGGTTACGCTCATTTGATTGGCGAGCTCTCGCGCTGGCTCGCCACGATCACCGGCTTCGATGAAATCTTCATCCAGCCCAACTCGGGCGCGCAGGGTGAATATGCCGGCCTCGTCGCCATCCGCCGCTATCAGGCCACCCAGGGGCAAGGCCAGCGCGACATCTGCCTGATCCCGAAATCCGCCCACGGCACCAACCCGGCCACCGCGCAGATGTGCGGCCTCTCGGTCGTCGTCGTCGATTGCGACGAGCGCGGCAACGTGGATGTCGCCGATCTCAAGGCGAAGGCCGAACAGCACACCGACAAGCTCTCCTGCCTGATGCTCACCTACCCGTCGACGCATGGCGTGTTCGAGCAAGCGGTCATGGAGATGTGCCAGATCATCCATGCCCACGGCGGCCAGGTGTACATGGACGGCGCCAACCTCAACGCCCAGGTCGGCCTCACCTCGCCCGGCCACATCGGCGCCGACGTGTCGCACATCAACCTGCACAAGACTTTCGCCATTCCGCATGGCGGCGGCGGCCCCGGCATGGGGCCGATCGGCCTGAAGGCCCATCTGGCGCCCCATATCGCGCCGGTCTCCGCGGCCCCCTTCGGCTCCGCCTCGATCCTGCCGATCTCCTGGATGTACATCGCCATGATGGGCGGCAACGGCCTGAAGCAGGCGACCGAGGTGGCGATCCTCAACGCCAACTACGTCGCCGCGCGGCTCAAGGACCACTACCCGGTGCTCTACACGGGGGCGCAGGGCCGCGTCGCCCACGAGTGCATCCTCGATATCCGCGCCATCAAGGCGGCAACGGGAATAGCGGAAATCGACATCGCCAAGCGGCTGATGGACTACGGCTTCCACGCGCCGACGGTGAGCTTCCCGGTCGCCGGCACGCTGATGGTGGAGCCGACCGAATCGGAGAACCGGGCCGAACTCGATCGCTTCTGCGACGCCATGATCGCCATCCGCAACGAGATCAGGAAAATCGAGGCCGGCGAATGGCCGGCCGACGACAACCCGCTCAGGCACGCGCCGCACACGCAGGCCGACATCTGCGGGGACTGGGACCGTCCCTATTCGCGCGAGACCGCGCTGTTCCCGCTGCCCTGGGTCGCCGCCAACAAGTTCTGGCCGTCGGTGAACCGCATCGACGACGTGTATGGCGACCGCAACCTGTTCTGCGCCTGCGTGCCGATGGAGGACTACGCAAATGCCTGATTCGCACCTGATCCTCACCGTCATCGGCGACGACAAGCCCGGCCTCGTCGAGGAACTCGCCACGGCGATCTCAGCGCACGGCGGCAACTGGCTCGAAGCCTCGATGGCCCAGCTCTCGGGCAAGTTCGCCGGCATCGTCGAGGTGGCCGTGCCGGCCGACAAGATTCCGGAACTCCGGATCGCTCTCGGCAAACTCGCCGGCCTCAAGGTCAGCGCCGAAACCGCGACCGCCCCAAAGTCGGCCCCGACGGGACGGCGCTTGAGACTGAACCTCGTCGGCCACGACCGCATCGGCATCGTCAGGGAAGTCGCGCAGGTGCTGGCGCGCCACGCGGTCAACGTCGAGGAGCTGGCGACCTACACGAGCAGCGCGCCGATGTCCGCCGAGGTGCTGTTCCATGCCGAGGCCGAGCTCTGCGCCGCCCCGGACTTCAACGCCCGCGCACTGAAGCTCGAACTGGAAAGGCTTTCCGACGACCTGATGGTGGATCTCACCCTGGGGGAAACCCTGTAAGCGAGTGGGACTCGAGCAGCCCTACCTGTTGATCGTCGCCAGCTCGCTGGCCATCGGCCTGGCGGCGGGCTTCGTCATGTACCGCGCCGATTTCTGCGTCACCGCCTGCTTCCGCGACGCCTTTCTGTTCCGCGATTTTTTCCTGATGCGCCAGCTGCTGCTGCTGGTGGTCGTCAGCATGGCGCTCTTCGAGGCGGGCCGGCTGACCGGCCTGATCGGCAACTACCCGTTTCCCCTGCTCGGTCCCCCCTCGCTCGGCAACCTGATCGGCGGGTTCGTCTTCGGCATCGGCATGGTGCTGGCGGGAGGCTGCGTCTGCGGCAGCCTGTACAAGCTCGGCGCCGGCAGCGTCGTCGGCCTGGTGGCCGTCGCCGGCATGCTGGTCGGATCGACGGCCTATGCCGAGATCCACCCGCAATGGGCCGCCTTCGCCAAGACCACCGTCCTGGTCGGGGACACCATCACCCTGCCGCAGTCGCTGCGGCTGCCGCCCTGGACGCTCCTGCTGCCCCTCGCCGCCGCGGGGGGATTCTGGCTGTGGCGCGAATTCCGCGCCGGACGGATGGAGCGTCCGGCCCATGCCGTCGGACATCTTGCCGCCTGGAAGGCGGCCGTCGTCCTGGCGCTGCTCGGCTTCGCTTCATGGATGCTGGTCGGCATGCCCATGGGCATTACCACGACCTATGCCAAGCTGGGCGCCGCCATCCAGTCCCTTTTCGCCCCCGACCACGTCGATGCGCTCGCCTTCTTCAAGCTGCAGTCCCTCGACTACACCCCGCCCTTTGCCGACCGGCCCATCCGGGGCGGCCCCGGGCCGCAGCTCGACGCCATCGCCGCCATCCAGTATCCGCTGCTGCTCGGCATTGCCGGCGGCGCCTGCTTCGCCGCCGCGCGGATCGGCGAATGGCGTCTGCACTGGCGGCTCCCGCCCCGGCAGTGGCTTTCCGCGCTCGTCGGCGGGCTGCTGCTGGGTCTGGCCGCGCGCATGACCCCCGCCTGCAACATCTGGCACCTCTGGGGCGGACTGCCGATCCTGGCCTTGTCGAGCCTGCTGTTCCTCGTCGGACTGCTGCCGGGCACCTGGGTCGGCGCACGCCTGCTGACCCGCTTCGTGATACGTTGACCGCCATGACGCAAACCATCGATATCGACATCCGCGGCCAGATCTGCCCCTCCTGCCTGCTGCTGACCCTCAAGGAAATCAACCGCAATGCCGCCGCGCTCCGTTCCGGCGCGGTGAAGATCGCCGTGCTGACCGACGACCGGCAGGCCACGGCGACCATCCCGGCCACCGCCGAGCGCATGGGCTTCCACGCCGCAGTGCGGCACGACGCCGCCGGCTATCGCATCGACATCTCCGGGAACGCCTAGGTCATGGAACCCAAACCCTCCCGGCAGGAAGCCCTGCGCTACATTCGCGCCAAGGTCGACGAGCTGCTGGGGGTCATCGGCACGCTGCCGCTGCGCCCCGAGGAACTCGACGACCAGAGCCTGATCTCGCTCGACCCCATCGGCATCGTGGCCGACTCCTTCCGGCTCCTCAATTCGCACCTGAACACGACGATCGAGCAGCTCAAGATCGCCCAGAACGAGATCCGCAGCATTTTCGACACCGTCGGCGCCGCCATCGTCGTGCTCGATCTCCAGGATCGCATCGAGGACTGCAACCGGCGCGCCTGCGCATGGCTGTTCAACGACCTGCCCCGCGCGGCGGTGATCGGCAAAACGGCCCAGGAACTCTGCCCCTGCGCGGAAGCGCTACACGAGATCCGCAGCCGCGCCGACGGCGTGCCGCACAGCACGACGATGGAGGGCCGCGACGTCAGCGTCATCGCCACCCGGATCCATGACGATGCCGGCCACGCCGCCAGGACGGTCATGCTGTTCAGCGACATCACCGAACAGAAAAAGACGGAGCGCGACCTGCGCCTGTATGCCGAAGTCTTCGGCCAGATCGCCGACGGCATCCTCATCACCGATGCCGACAACCGCATCGTTGAAATCAACGATGCCGTGACGCGCATCACCGGCTACACGCGCGCAGAGCTGATCGGCCGGAACCCCGGCATGCTCGGCTCCGGCCTGCACGAGGCGCCGTTCTACAAAAGCCTGTGGCGCAGCGTGGAGCAACATGGCTACTGGCAGGGCGAAATCAGCGACCGCAGGAAGGATGGCCAGGTGATTCCCCTGCTGCAGAGCATCAGCGCGGCACACGACCCCGCCGGCCGGCTGACCCATCACATTGCCGTGATGAGGGACATTTCCTCCATCAAGGAAGCGCAGACGCGGCTCGACTTCCTGGCGCACCACGACCTGCTGACCGAACTGCCGAACCGCCTGCTGTTCAACGACCGCCTCTGCCATGCGATCGAGCGGACCGCGCGCGAGAGAAACCAGCTGGCCCTGCTGTTCATCGACCTCGATCGCTTCAAGAACGTCAATGACAGCCTCGGCCACCAGATCGGCGACCTGCTGCTGGTCGAAGCCGCCCAGCGGCTCAGACAACTGGTGCGCCGTGCCGACACGGTGTCCCGGCTGGGCGGCGACGAGTTCGTCGTGCTGATGGAAACTTCGGCCACCCATCTCGCGGCGGTCAGGCTGGCGGAAAAAATCGTCGCCGCTTTCCAACAGCCTTTCCAGATCGGCGACCTGGAACTGCATATCGGCTGCAGCATCGGCATCACCCTCTTCCCCGACGACGGGGAGGACGCCACGACGCTGATGAAAAACGCCGACGTCGCGATGTACCGGGCCAAGGAAGCCGGCCGCGCCGGGTACGTGCGCTACAGCCAGGAGCATTCCGCGGCCATGCGCCTAAAGCTCGAACTGGACAATGCCTTGCGCACCGCCGTTGGCAAGCAGTCCTTCGAACTGCATTTCCAGCCGATCATCGACATCGGCAAGCGCCGGGTCGCCGCCTCGGAAGCCCTGATCCGCTGGCCCACCGGCCCCGCCCAGGCGCGCAGCCCCGACCTGTTCATTCCGGCCGCCGAGGAAACCCGGCTGATCCTGCCGCTCGGGCGCTGGATCATCGGCGAAGCCTTGCGCCACCAGCGCCGCTGGCGCGACCAGGGCCTGCCGCTCGACTACGTCTCGGTCAATATCTCCATGGTGCAGATTGCCCAGCCCGATTTCGCCGAGCAGATCATTGCCTTGCTCGCCGAAACCGGAACCGCGGGCCCGGAATTGCAGATCGAGCTGACCGAAAACGTGCTGATCGCCGACACCGAAGGCTGCGCCCAGGTCCTCAGCCGCCTGCGCGAGCACGGCATTCGCGTCGCGATCGACGACTTCGGCACCGGCTACTCCTCGCTGTCCTACCTCAAGCGGCTGCCCATCGACAACCTCAAGATCGACCGCTCGTTCGTCCGCGACATCCCCGGCGACCAGAACGACTGCGCGATCGCCGCCGCGGTGGTCGGCCTCGCGCGCACGCTCGGGCTGGAGGCGATCGCCGAAGGCATCGAGACCGTCGAGCAGCAGGACTACCTGGCGAGCATCGGCTGCGACAAGATGCAGGGCTACCTGTATGCCCACCCGATGCCGGCCCCGGAGTTCGAGTCTTTCGTCATCGGTCACATCCAATCCCGCGGCCGTCCATAGCCTGGGCGACAAGATTCCGCGGATCGAACCGGAATAAATCCGCCGCCTTCGGCGTCTTACGGCACGGGCCGCCCTGGCCGGCCCCCCAACCAGGAGGATCTTCATGCGCAAACTTTCGCTGCTGCTATTTTCCCTCTGCGGGCTGGCTGGCGCGCCCCAGGCCCAGGAAGGCAGCTTCCAGACCAAATCCCTGACGCCCGAAACGGCGCTGATCGCCGCCCAGGCGGCGCTGGAACACTGCCGCAAGCAGGGCTATCAGGTCGCCGTCGCCATCGTGGACCGCGCCGGGCTGACCCAGGTCTTCCTGCGCGACCGCTTTGCCGGGCCGCACACCGTCGAGGTCGCCGTCAACAAGGCCTGGACTGCCCTGAGCTTCCGCACCTCGACCCTGGCGCTGGCCGGGGAGACCCAGCCGGGCAAGCCGATGAGCGGCCTGCGCAGCCTGCCGCGCATGCTGGCGGCAGGCGGCGGCCTGACGATCGAAGGCGGCGGTTCGATCTTCGGCGGCATCGGCATTTCCGGCGCACCCGGCGGCGAAGCCGACCAAGCCTGCGCCCAGGCCGGCCTCAACGCGATCGTCGAATCCCTCGAATTCTGAACGCGTATTTCGCGCCAACGTGACCGGTGATTGCGCCGAAGAATGTCTCGGTGAATATCCCGGCGGCGGCCTTGTCGCCTGCGGTCTTGGCGCTGGCGCCCAGCCCGCCGAGGCTGCGCTGGCGTTGTTGCTGGCGCGCTCGAGGCCTTCGTCCGCGCCTTCGAGCGCGACGAGGATGGAAATGCGGTTTGCCATGAGTAGTGGAATTGAGTAGAGTTCGGGCCTATTAGGTCAGACTTGTTGGGTCTTAAGGAGGCTGATCATGCAAAGCTGGCAAATGCAAAACGCCAAGGCGCGGTTCTCGGAACTGGTCAAGCACGCCGCCCAAGAGGGGCCGCAGGACATCACCCTGCACGGCAAATCCGTGGCGGTCGTGGTGTCGCGCGAACTGTTCGACCGGCTTTCCGGCAACCAGCAGTCGCTGGTGGACTTCATGCGCGCTTCGCCACTGGCGGGACACGATGAGATCGAGTTCGAACGCGACCGTGGCCCCGGCAACCTGCCGCGCGAGATCACGTTTTGAGCTACCTCGTCGACACCAATGTCCTGTCCGAACTGCGCAACCGCAGGGCCGATGAGAAGGTCGCGGCGTGGATGCAGGCGCGTCCACGCCAGTCGCTTTACCTCTCCGTGCTGAGCCTCGGCGAAATCCGTAAGGGCATCGAAGGCGTCGCCGATCCCGAATTCCGTCAGACCCTCACGGATTGGCTGGAAGTGGAGTTGCCCAACTACTTCCTCGGCCGGGTGCTGGGCATCGATGCGGAGGTCGCCGACCGCTGGGGCCGTGTGCAAGCCAGTGCTGGTCGTACCTTGCCGGTCATCGACGGCCTGCTTGCAGCAACGGCCTTGCAGCACGACCTGACGCTGGTGACACGCAACGTCAAGGACTTCGCGGGCCTGGGTGTGCAGATTGTGAGCCCGTGGGAAACCTGAGGCCGGCGAGTCGAACGTCACGGTGAATATCGGCGGGCAGATCGAGCTGTCGGAGTGAAAGCTTGTTGCAGTCGTTTGCCTCAACATTTACCCCAACTGCCGCAACTCCTCCGCCAACTGCCGCAAGCCCACCGCCTCGACATCGTTGCCCATCGGATAGCGTTCGCAGCCCGGGTAGACCAGCAGGCGCCGGGTCGGCTGCAAGTCAAGGCAAGCGGTGCGGAAACCGCGCCGGGGACGGGCAGTGGCTGCACGCTTGATTTCGATGGCCCAGAGGCCATGCCCAGGCACGTCCAGCAGCAGGTCGATTTCGGCGCCGTTGCTGCTCCGGTAGAAACCTGACACGGTATTGAACGGCGCGGAATCGAGCAGGTTTTCCAGCGCGAAGCCTTCCCAGCTGGCGCCCACCACGGGATGCCCGAGCAGGCTGTCGAAGTCGCCGATGCCGAGCAGCGCATGCGCCAGGCCGCTGTCGCGGATATAAACTTTGGGCGACCTCACCAAGCGCTTGCCCAGGTTGCCATGCCAGGGCAACAAGCGTCGCACCAGCAGCAGATCGACCAGCAGGTCGAGGTAGCGGCGCACCGTCTTGGTATCCGCCATCAGGCTCTTGCCCAACTGCGCCAGCTTGAGCAGGCCGCCCTGGTGGTGCGCCAGCATGGTCCAGAACCGCCGCAAAGTTTCCGCCGGCAGGCGCGTGCCATAGGCGGGGATGTCCCGTTCAAGGTAGGTGCCGATCAGGTTCTGTCGCCAACGCAGGCTCTGTTGATCGCTCAACGCCAGAAAGCTGTCCGGAAAACCGCCACGCACCCACAGCAAGTCCTGCTGCCCCGACTCGACTTCGGTAAGCTGCAACGGTGGCAACTCCAGATAGGCGATGCGTCCGGCCAGGCTTTCACCCGACTGGCGCAACAGATCGCCGGAGGCCGAGCCCAGGAGCAGGAAGCGTCCGTGGCCGATGCCTTTCCGCCGACCCCGGTCGATCAGGCCGCGCAGGGCCTGGAACAGATCGGGCAAGCGCTGAACCTCGTCCAGAATCACCAGTTTGTCTTCGTGCCGGGCCAGATAGGCTTCCGGATCGTGCAGCTTGGCGCGATCGGTCGGGCTTTCCAGATCGAGATAGAGGCTGGGTTGCCGCTGTGCCGCCAGCATTTCCGCCAGCGTCGTCTTGCCGGCCTGGCGCGGACCGAGCAGCGCCACCGCCGGAAACTGGGCGAGGCATTCGTGCAGGCGCGGCAGGAGTTGGCGAGCGATCATCTGCAAATCATACATCACACTCACTGATTTGCATGGTTATTTATGGGGGCAGATCGAATCGATCGACCGAAAGCGCCGCCCCCTTGCCGTTCAGCTAACTCTTCCCCTTGCCGGGCGAGTAGAGGACTTTCACCTCCAAGTGAGTGCGCCCTGCCGGGCGCACCAACAAAAATGGCGGCCCACCGGGCCGCCATCCGAACTGCGGACCGCGTCAGGTTGTCATTTCATCTTGCGACGACGCAGCCCGGCCAGGCCGGCAAGTCCCAAGCCCAGAAGCGCGAGCGACGCGGGCTCGGGGACTCCATTGATGGGCGGACAGTTGGGCTGGCAAGTTCCCGCTGCATTATCGATGTGCAGGTAAGAATTCAGGACCGTATCCTTATCGTTCGTCGTGACAAATGCCAGGGTGTATGTTCCATCCTGGGTCAGCGTAAACGTTTCCGACGTCCAGCCCG
>JAGXSN010000128.1 GCA_018333815.1 Sulfuritalea sp.
ATGATGGCCCTGCAAGGATGGGTGAAGACCGGCGGCAAGACTCAGGCCGAGGCCGCGCGACTGTTCGGCATCACGCAGCCCCGCATGTCCGACCTGATGCGCGGCAAGATCGGCCTGTTCTCGCTCGACGCCATGATGGACATGGCGACCGCTGCCGGCTTGGAGCCTCACGTCACGCTCAAGAAACCGAGGGCGCAGCGCAGGAAGCCTGCCGAGGAACTGGCGGCGGCGTGACTCTCGGCCACCTTAGCCGAAACCTGTGCATTCGCACCCTTACCGAAATGTTACCGTTTTCGCGCCGTCCGCCCTTGACTGAACCTTGATCCATTGCCGAATTTGAACGTCCGTCAGCTTGCCCAGTTCGCTCTTCCTTTCCCCGAAATTCACTTGTGGCTACTAGCGTAGCTACTAGGGTATTAGGCGATACAGCGATACGACAAGATACTACGCCAGCCTGAAATCGATCTTGTTCTGGTCCAGGTCGACGCGTACGAGCTGCACGCGCACGCGGTCGGAAAGGCGATAACGCGCGCCGGTGCGCTCGCCGACCATCGCATGCGCCTGCTCGTCGAAGTGGAAGTAGTCGCGGCCGAGGTCGGAGACATGCACGAGTCCCTCGACGAACACCGTGTCGAGCGCGACGAAGATGCCGAAGGGCACCACCGCCGAGATGCTGCCGGTGAAGGTTTCGCCGACGCGGTCCTGCATGTACCAGCACTTGAGCCAGGCCTCGACGTCGCGCGTGGCCTCGTCGGCACGACGCTCGGTGGCGGAACAGGCCAGGCCGACTTCCTCCCAGTTCAACGTGTCGTAGCGCCGTCCCGCCAGCGCCGACTTGATGGCGCGATGGATCAGCAGGTCGGGGTAGCGGCGGATCGGCGAGGTGAAGTGGGTGTAGCTCTCATACGCCAATCCAAAATGGCCGACGTTGTCGGGGCTGTAGATCGCCTGCTTGAGCGAGCGCAGCATCACGGTCTGCAGGAGCTGCTGGTCCGGCCGGTCCTTGATCTTGTCGATCAGTTGCGCGTAATCCTTGGCCTGCGGATCGTCGCCGCCCGTGAGTTGCAGGCCGAAGGTGCCGAGGAAGTCGCGCAGCTTGGCGAGCCGTTCCGGCGTCGGTCCTTCATGGACGCGGTAGAGCGCCGGATGTTCGCGTTCCTTGAGGAAGTCGGAAGCGCAGACGTTCGCCGCCAGCATACATTCCTCGATGATGCGGTGGGCGTCGTTGCGCTCGTAAGGGTGGATTGCGGCGATCTTGCCGTGGTCGTCGAAGACCATGCGCGTCTCGACGGTCTCGAAATCGATGGCGCCACGCTTCGCGCGCGCCTTCTGCAGCACGCGGTAGAGCGCGTCGAGGTTTTCGAGATACGGCAGCAGCGGGCCGATCTTCGCCAGCGCCGCCTTATCCTTTTCGTAGAGCGCCGCCGCGACCTCGGTGTAGGTCAGACGCGCATGCGACCAGATCACCGCCGGATAGAAGCGATACTGCCGGATCGCGCCGGTGGCGGAGATCGCCATGTCGCAGACCATGCACAGGCGCTCGACCTGCGGGTTCAGCGAGCACAGGCCGTTCGACAGCTTCTCCGGCAGCATCGGGATCACGCGGCGCGGGAAATACACCGAGTTGCCGCGTTCGCGCGCATCGCCGTCGAGGGCGGCGCCATCCGGCACGTAATGCGAGACATCGGCGATGGCGACGACGAGGCGGAAGCCCTTGCCCTGCTTTTCGCAATACACGGCGTCGTCGAAGTCCTTCGCCGTTTCGCCGTCGATGGTCACCAGCGGCAGAGCGGTGAGGCCCTCGCGGCCTTTCCAGTCGCCCTTGCGCACGGCGTCCGGCAGCTTCTTGGTCTCGGCCAGCGCGGGCTTCGAGAACTCGAAGGGCAGTTCGTGCTTCCGGAGCGCGATCTCGATCTCCATGCCGGGGTCGGCGTAGTTGCCGAGAATCTCGACGACGCGGCCGATCGGCTGCGCGTGCTTGGTCGGCTGCTCGATGATGTCGATCATCACCACCTGGCCGGCCTGCGGCCGCAACGCCTTGCGATCCCCCTTTCCCGGCGGCGCGATCAGGATGTCCTGGCTGATGCGGCGGTTTTCGGCGACGACGTAGGACACCCCGTGCTCCACATGCACGCGGCCGACCAGGCGCGTGTTGGCGCGCTCGGTGACCTCGACGATCTTGCCCTCGGGCCGGCCCTTGCGGTCGATGCCGACGATGCGCGCGATGACATGGTCGCCGTGCAGCGCCTTGGCCATTTCCTTTTCGGGCAGGAACAGGTCGGGGCCTTTGTCTTCGCGCACGAGGAAGCCGAAGCCGTCGGGGTGGCCCTGCACGCGGCCGGGAATGAGGTCGGCCTTGTCGGGAATCAGCCAGTCGTCGCGCCGGTTCTGCAAGAGTTGCGCGTCGCGCGCCATCGCCCCCAGGCGGCGCAGGAAAGGCTCGCGCTCGAATGTGGCGACGTCGAGCAGCTGGCAAAGCCGGTCGAAACTGGTCGGCGCCCCCTGCTCGGCGAGCGTCTGCAGGATGTATTCGCGACTGGGGAGGGGGGATTCGTACTTCTCGCATTCGCGCGCGAACTCAGGGTCGGCGCGGCGGATTTTCGAGAGCTTGCGCGTTGGCGCAGGCGGCTTGATCGGGTTTGACATTGGCTGTGTTTTCATTAGAATGCGCGCCTTTCCACGCCTGCCCAGGTGGCGGAATTGGTAGACGCACTAGTTTCAGGTACTAGCGGGTAACACCGTGGAGGTTCGAGTCCTCTCCTGGGCACCAAAGAATACAGGAAGCCGCTGCAGCCGACACCGCGCAGCGGCTTTTTTGTTGCCCAAGCCGGGCTGTATTTCAGTGGCCATGCGCATAGCTGACATCGAGACCTGGCCACACACTTTGCAGCGCGGCCTTGAAATCCGCCTGGATGCGCGCCAGCGCCTGTTCGCTGTCGGCCTCGAAGCGCAGCACGATCACCGGCGTGGTGTTCGAGGCGCGGGCGAGGCCGAAGCCGTCGGCATACTCGGCGCGCACGCCGTCGAGGGTGATGAGTTCGCGGGCGCCGGGGAACTTGCCGTCCTTCTGGAGCTTGGCGATCAGCTGGTGCGGTTCGCCTTCCTGCATCCTCAGGTTGAGCTCGGGCGTCGAGAGCGCGTTCGGCAGGCGCTTGAGCGGCCAGTTCGCGTCTTTCCAGCGCGAGACGATTTCGAGCAGGCGCGCGCCGGCATAGAGGCCGTCGTCGAAGCCGTACCAGCGCTCGTTGAAGAACATGTGGCCGCTCATCTCGCCGGCCAGCGGCGCGCCGGTCTCGCGCAGCTTGGCCTTGATCAGCGCGTGGCCGGTGTTCCACATCAACGGCACGCCGCCCTGGAAACGTACCGATTCGGCGACCCAGCGCGAGCACTTGACGTCGTGGATGATCGTGGCGCCCGGATGGCGCGCAAGGATGTCGGCGGCGAACAGCATCAGCTGGCGATCTGGATAGATGATCTCGCCGTCCTTGGTGACGACGCCGAGGCGGTCGCCGTCGCCGTCGAAGGCGAGGCCCAGCTCCGCATCGGTCTCGCGCAGCACGCGCTGCACGTCGCACAGGTTTTCCGGCTTCGAGGGGTCGGGGTGATGGTTCGGGAAATGGCCGTCGATCTCGCAATACAGTTCGATGACCTCGCAGCCCATGCGGCGGAACAGTTCGGGCGCGAGTTCGCCGGCGACGCCGTTGCCGCAGTCGACGACGATCTTCATGGGCCGCGCGAGTTTGACATCCTTCACGATGCGGTCGAGGTAGGCCTGCCGCACGTCGGTGCGGCAGAACACGCCCTTGCCGGTCGCAAAGTCAGCCTTGACGATACGGCTCAACAGGCTCTGGATGCGTTCGCCGTGGAGCGTCTCGCCGCCGAGCACCATCTTGAAGCCGTTGTAGTCGGGCGGGTTGTGGCTGCCGGTGACGGAGACACAGCTCTGCGTGCCGAGGTGGTAGGCGGCGAAGTAGGTGACCGGCGTCGGCACGCAGCCGATGTCCACGGCGTCGGCGCCGGCGCTGACGATGCCGTCGGCGAGCGCGGCGGCGAGCGCCGGGCCGGAGAGGCGGCCGTCGCGGCCGATGGCGATGGTGGTCAGGCCGGCGGCGCGCGCTTCCGTGCCGAGCGCCTGGCCGATCTGGCGCGCCGTTTCGGGTGTCAGCGCCTGGTCGATGATGCCGCGGATGTCGTAGGCCTTGAAGATTTCTGGAGCGATCATGGTGAGTGCCTCAATGCAGGATTTGCGGGGCGTCGCCGATGCTGTTCGGCGGCACGGGCGAGGCATGGTGCACGATCATGCGCCAGCCGAGCGCGCCGCGGATGAAGACGTTGGTGGCGACGACGGGTGCCGCGAGGTGCTTCTGCCCGATCACGGAAATCTGCTCGATGACGCTATGCACGGCGGTGAAGGGACTGTGCACGGTGGATAGCGCGAGCAGCTGCACCTTGAGCCGCGTGCCGCCCGCGAAGATGTGGCGCCAGCCTTCGCGCACCAGCGCGTAGCCGGCGAGGCGCGGCCCGCCGGGGTGCACGCAGACGATCTCCTCGTCCTCCGCCCAGACGCTCATCATCGCGTCGAGGTCGCCGCGCTCCAGCGCCTCGTAGAAGGCGGCCTCGGCTTCCTGGGGCGAAGTGAAGATCGGCTTCTTGGGCATCAGAGTTTCAACGCGGCGTGGACGCGCTCGGGCGGGATGTCTTCAAGGCAGCGCAGGGTGTCAGGCGGGCCCAAGGGACATTCCCGCTTGAAGCAGGGGCTGCAGTCGAGATCGAGCGAAAGGATTGTCGCATGACTCGACAATGGCGGCGTATAGCCGGGGCTCGACGAGC
>JAGXSN010000129.1 GCA_018333815.1 Sulfuritalea sp.
CCCAACTCCTTTTTCAGACACGATTTAACCCCAAATTCGTGTCCAGAAAAATCGGGGGCGGCTCAGTTTGTGTCGTGCGGAAACGCCAGGCCGGGTCAAATGTGATCGGAGAGCGATTCATAGCGGGCCAGCACGAGTTCGTGGTACCGGGGCATCTTCGCCTTTCTGGTACCTCACAAGCACCATCTCAGGCGAGTAACGAGTGGGCAGTAATGATTCAAGCCCCAGAGGAAGCGTGGAAGCAACTTACGGCCGAATTGTCCGAGCGAGACAGCCAGATCGCCAGCCTCAACCAGGCTGTTTCCGAGCGAGACAGCCAGATCGCCAGCCTCAACCAGGCTGTTTCCGAGCGAGACAGCCAGATCGCCAGCCTCAACCAGGCTGTTTCCGAGCGAGACAGCCAGGTCGCCAGCCTCAACCAGGCTGTTTCCGAGCGCGACAGCCAGGTCGCCAGCCTCAACCAGGCTGTTTCCGAGCGCGACAGCCAGATCGCCAGCCTCAACCAGGCTGTTTCCGAGCGAGACAGCCAGATCGCCAGCCTCAACCAGGCTGTTTCCGAGCGAGACAGCCAGGTCGCCAGCCTCAACCAGGCTGTTTCCGAGCGCGACAGCCAGGTCGCCAGCCTCAACCAGGCTGTTTCCGAGCGCGACAGCCAGATCGCCAGCCTCAACCAGGCTGTTTCCGAGCGAGACAGCCAGATCGCCAGCCTCAACCAGGCTGTTTCCGAGCGAGACAGCCAGGTCGCCAGCCTCAACCAGGCTGTTTCCGAGCGCGACAGCCAGATCGCCAGCCTCAACCAGGCTGTTTCCGAGCGCGAACATTGCATTCGCGCAATTCTCGATTCGAGATCCTGGAAACTAACTGGCCCACTGAGGAAGACCGTAGAGTTAACCCGGTATTTATTTTCGCGCATTCATCTCTTGATGCGCGCATTTATTGTTCATGCAAGCAAGCTTGAAGTTGTGCCGTTGGCTATTGCGCGCTGGGGGGCAGTTGACCTGTCAAGGCGTGTGTACAGGGTTTTTCGTGTGAGCAGTGTACGCGGCGTGCTGCGGCGGATAGAAAGTTTTCAGTCCTTGCTGGTGCATGAGGTTCCATGTAAAGAAATTTACCAAAATCATCCCAGGCAGGCTCAGGCATTCTCACGAACCGAACAGGGTCCTGAGCATCCAAAACCAAAAGTAGCATATGTGGTTAACCAACACGACTTGATGACGCAGGTCTATCGCGTATTGAACTATGCCGAAGCACTGGCTGCGCACGGTTACTCCTGTGAGTTTCTCCGCGATCACGAAGTTGGACCGGATACCGATATCGATGCCGACATTCTTGTCTTAAATAGAATCGTATGGTGCGAAAACATTGATGCATTGATCCGGCGGTTCCGAGAAACCGGTCGCCCCATAATCTTCGATATCGATGATTTTGTCTTTGATCCCGATCAGATACATTTGCTCCGCGCTACGGCTCAGTGTGGTGATGCTGATCGAGAACGGATACGCTCATTTTTGCAGCGAACTGAAAAAACGATGCGCGCTTGTGACTTCGTGACCGTCACCACATTCGCGCTAAAAAAAGAAGTTGAGAAGCGTGGTCTGCCTGCTTTCGTGTTGCCCAACAATAATGGTTTGGCCCAAGCCCAGCTCGCCAAGAACATTTCCGCCAAAAAAGCACCGAACGGCGGCCCAGTTCGGATCGGTTACTTTAGCGGCACGAAAACTCATGAGGAAGATTTCATGCAGTGCGCAGAGTCACTGGGCCGTGTGCTCAGGGAAAATCCGGATGCCGAACTGCTGATTGTCGGGCAGCTTGACTTGCCACCTGCCTTGGCTGAAATGGAGAGTCGGATTCAATACCGACCGCTGATGCCCCATCAGGAGATGCTTGTCGAGTTATCAAAGATCGACATAAATCTGGCACCGTTAGAACTTGGCAACATTTTTACCGACTGCAAGAGCGAGCTGAAGATCTTCGAAGCCGCGCTATTCGGTATACCTACAATCGCCTCGCCAACGTCAACTTTTGCAGCCGTAATCGAGAATGGCAAAACAGGCTATTTGGCCGCGACGCCTGAAGATTGGTATGCAGCGCTGACAGAACTGGTAAGGGACCATGGCCTACGGCATCGAATCGGGGTGGCTGCGCGCGAAATAATCGCCACCCGATATGCGATCACAACGACTGTCGAAGAGGCAAAGACCATTTACGATGCGGCGATTTCCGGGCGGCTTCGCCGCCGTCCGGAGTGTTCCCTCACCCCTGTCGTGGATGCGGGCCCACCCCTCATTACCATCGTCTCGGTGCTGTACCGCAAGGCTCGAGAAGTGCGATATTTCCTGGAGGCATTGCGTCGGCAAGATTTTCCGGGTCGCTATGAAGTCCTCCTGGTGGATGACCGGTCACCAGATGACTCCGTCGCAGTAGTGCAGGATTTTAAGAAGTGGGCTGCCTGTTCACCGGACAGCAATGCGCGCATGGATATCCGCATCCTGAGCAACCAGGCAAACATCGGTAACTGCGGATCACGCAATGCGGCGATCCGGAAGGCGCGCGCGGATGTCGTCATTGTCGTTGATGCCGATTGTATGTTTACCCGGTCGTTCTTATCCGCACATTTTGCCGCGCACATGAAGGGCGATTGCGATGTTGCCATCGGTCCGATCAACATAGAAACGGGTGACGCACCACCACTTTCGGTGTTGGGCCGCCACGAGGCAACCTCAGTTTTGGCAGAGAATGAAAATTTGCCGCAGGACCCCACCAATCTCGATAGTTTCGTGAATTGCATCACGCGGAACTTTTCGATCCAGCGATCTTTTATTGAAAAATCTTTCAAGGAAAGCTTGTTCGACGAGGCCTTTTCCTATTCTGCAGATCCGCAGTCCGGATTCGGGTGGGAGGATGTAGAGATGGGCTACCGCGTCTATCGTGCTAGGGGCTGTTCTCAATTGAATGAATCCTGATATGCCATACGCAAACGAGGCGAAAGAAATCGTTCACGGTCAATGGGATAGCGAGGGGCTGTTCACAGGGGTTGAATTATGGTCATATCCTGACTTTTGGGCGGAGTCAGAATGGACCGAAAGATGTTGCGCGACGACCAGTGGGAACGCATTGAACAACTTCTGCCAGGCAAGGCCAGTGATCGGGGTGTTACGGCCAGGGACAATCGACGGTTTGTTGAGGCCGTCCTCTGGATCATGCGGACAGGCAGCCCTTGGCGCGACCTGCCGGCCG
>JAGXSN010000130.1 GCA_018333815.1 Sulfuritalea sp.
CCGCCCGCCGGCGGTGCGGGCTTCTTCGCCTGCTTGGGCTTTTTGGCTTCCTTGTTGCTGCGTAACTGACCTTTGGCCATGTTTATCTCCTTCCCGGAAACCGGGTAACTGATAACGGTGATGATAGGCTGTAAATCGCCTGGCAGGGATTGTTGGAGACCGTGGCCGATATGGGACGGTCAGTGTGCTTCGTCCCAGTCGGGGCCGTCGCCGACTTCGGCGAGCAGCGGCACGGCGAGCTTGGCGACGCCGGCCATCAGCGGCGGCAGATGGTGTTTGACGATCTCCAGTTCGCTGTCGGGCACTTCGAGCACCAGTTCGTCATGCACCTGCAGGATCAGTCGGGCGCGCAGTTTTTTCTGGTCGAGCCAGCCCTGCACGGCGATCATCGCCAGCTTGATCAGGTCGGCGGCGGTGCCCTGCATCGGCGCGTTGATCGCGGCGCGTTCGGCGCCCTGGCGGCGGCCGACGTTGCTGGAGCGGATTTCCGGCAGCCAGAGGCGGCGGCCGAAGACGGTCTCGACATAGCCATTCTCCCGGGCAAGCCTGCGCGTCTCATCCATATATCGGGCGACGCCGGGGTAGCGGGCGAAGTAGCGGTCCATGTAGGTCTGCGCCGCCGTGCGGTCGACGTCGATCTGCTTCGCCAGCCCGAACGCCGACATGCCGTAGATCAGGCCGAAGTTGATCGCCTTGGCGGCGCGGCGCTGCTCGTTGCTCACTTCGAGCGGCGTGATGCCGAAGACCTCGGCGGCGGTGGCGCGATGCACGTCGCAGCCGGCGGCGAAGGCGTCGAGCAGTCCCGGGTCGCCGGAGAGGTGCGCCATGATCCGGAGCTCGATCTGCGAATAGTCGGCGCTGACGAGACGGCGCCCGGCGGGCGCGACGAAGGCGGCGCGGATGCGGCGGCCTTCCGGCGTGCGGATCGGGATGTTCTGCAGATTCGGGTCGCTGGAGGCGAGCCGGCCGGTGACGGCGACGGCCTGCGAGAAGCTGGTATGCACGCGACCGGTATGCGGGTTGACCATCTTCGGCAGCTTGTCGGTGTAGGTGCCCTTGAGCTTGGCGAGCGTGCGGTGCTCGAGCAGGCACTTGGGCAGCGGGTAGTCCTCGGCGAGCTTCTGCAGCACTTCCTCGTCGGTCGAGGGCGTGCCCGATGCGGTCTTCTTGACCACCGGCAGTTCGTGTTTGCCGAAGAGGATTTCGGCGAGCTGCTTGGGCGAATTGAGGTTGAAGGGCTGGCCGGCGAGCGCGTGCGCCGTCGCCTCGATCTCCATCAGCCGGCGGCCGAGCGCGTCGCTCTGCTGCGCGAGCGCCTGCGTGTCGATGAGCACGCCGGCGCGTTCCATGCGAAAGAGGATCTCGGCAACCGGCAGCTCGATGTCGCGGTAGAGGCGCGCCAGCTTCTCTTCGGCGGCGAGCCGCGGCGCGAGCGCCTGATGCACGCGCAGCGTGACATCGGCGTCCTCGGCGGCATATTGCGCGGCGCGCTCGATGTCCACCTGTGAGAAGGAAATGCGGTTGGCGCCCTTGCCGGTGACATCGTCGTAGCTGATCGTCGCGAGGCCGCAGTGGCGTTCGGCCAGCGAACCGAGTTCGTGCGACTGGTCGGATTCCAGCACATAGGATTCGAGCAGGGTGTCGTCGACAATCCCGGCGAGATGGATGCCGTGGTTGGCGAACACATGGCGGTCGTACTTGAGATGCTGGCCGACCTTGTGGTGCGAAGCGGATTCGAGCCAGGGCTTGAGCTTGTCCAGCGTGGCGTGCAGCGACAGCTGTTCCGGCGCGCCGGCGTAGTGATGGCCGAGCGGCAAATAGGCTGCCTGGCCGGGTTCGATGCAGAAAGAAAGGCCGACCAGTTGCGCCTGCATTTGATCGAGCGCGGTGGTCTCGGTGTCGAGCGCGACGAGCCCTGCGGAGTCGAGCCGGTGCAGCCAGTCGTCGAATTGCGCCTCGGTGAGGATGCATTCGTAGGCCGAGCGATCCGGTTCGCCGGGTTCGGTCGCCGTCTCGCCGGCGCCGACTTTTGCGTCCTCGAGTTCGCGCAGCCAGGTCTTGAAGTCGAGCTCGGCGTAGAGCGCCTTGAGTTTTCCCGTGTCCGGTTGCGCCGGCGCCAGCTCGACGGCGGGCAGTTCGAGGTCGCGCGTCACGGTGACGAGCTTCCTGCCGAGCGGCAGGAAGTCGAGATGCTGGCGGAGGTTTGCGCCGACCACGCCGTCGATCTCGCCGGCGTGGGCGACGATTTCATCCAGCGATCCATACTGCGCCAGCCACTTCACGGCGGTCTTGGGGCCGACCTTGGCGACGCCGGGCACATTGTCCACCGGGTCGCCAATGAGGGCTAAATAATCGACGATGCGTTCGGGCGGTACGCCGAACTTGGTGGTGACGCCGGCCGGATCGAGGGTTTCCTCGCTCATGGTGTTGACCAGCGTGACGTGCCGGTTCACCAGTTGGGCGAGGTCCTTGTCGCCGGTGGAGATCACGCAGTCCTCGCCGCGCGCCGCGGCCTGCGCGGCCAGCGTGCCGATCACGTCGTCGGCTTCGACGCCCGGAATGCACAGCAGCGGCCAGCCGAGCGCGCGGATCGCCTGGTGCAGCGGCTCGATCTGCGCGGCGAGGTCGGCGGGCATCGGCGGGCGGTGCGCCTTGTAGTCGGGATACCAGTCGTCGCGGAAGGTCTTGCCCCTGGCGTCGAAGACGACCGCGCACTTGTCGGCGGCGGGGTAGTCGGCCAGTAGCCGGCGCAGCATCGCCAATACGCCCTTGATGGCGCCGGTGGGCTGCCCGGCGGGGCTGCGCAGGTCGGGCAGCGCGTGGAA
Organism: Sulfuritalea sp.; assembly: GCA_018333815.1. Lineage (GTDB taxonomy): Bacteria > Pseudomonadota > Gammaproteobacteria > Burkholderiales > Rhodocyclaceae > Sulfuricystis. Next base: position 2,826 of record JAGXSN010000130.1, read on the forward strand.
AGCGCGGTATAAATAGGAAGACCCGTCGACAAGAAGCAGCATGAGGAGAGCAAAAAAATGAGCGCGAAGGACAAGTTGCCGAAGATCGCCGATCCCCGGCTGGCAGCGCCGGCATCGACGGCGCGCGAGGCCTGGCGGGTGTTCGGGATTATGTCAGAGTTCGTCGAGGCGACCGAGCGGCTGGCGGGCGTGCGCCCGGCGGTGTCGATCTTCGGCAGCGCGCGCATCCCGGCTGACTCGCCGTATTACCGGCTGACCGAGCGCATCGCGCGGCTGCTGTCGGACGCGGGCTTCTCGGTGATCTCCGGCGGCGGCCCGGGCGTGATGGAAGCGGCCAACAAGGGCGCCTTCGCCGGCAAGAGCCCGAGCATTGGCCTCAACATCCAGCTGCCGATGGAGCAGCAGTCGAATCCCTACCAGGACATCTCCCAGAGCTTCCGCCATTTCTTCGCGCGCAAGTATATGTTCGTGCGCTTCGCCAGCGCTTACGTCGTGATGCCCGGCGGCTTCGGCACGCTCGACGAACTGCTCGAAGCCCTCACCCTGATCCAGACCGGCAAGACGCCGCGGATGCCGCTCATTCTCGTCGGC
>JAGXSN010000131.1 GCA_018333815.1 Sulfuritalea sp.
GCCTGCCCCGCCTTGACCCGCGCGCCGACATCGGCAGGGCGCTCGACCAGCTTGCCGCCGACGCGGAACGCCAGCGTCGATTCGGTGCGCGCGCGCACCTCGCCGCTGTAAGTCTCTTCAAGCGCCCTCCCGCCGGCGCCGACTTTCAGCACCTTGACGAACTTCGGCCCGTCCGGCACAGCGGCAGGCGGCCGCTTGTCGCCACAACCGACCAACAATACCGCGGCGCCGAAGACCATCCATCGTTTCATCCGGAATTCCTCTCCGCGCGCAAGCCGCGCAGCACGATGCCGAAATATTCCTCGAAATAAGTCGCATCATCGACGCCCGCTGCGGCGCAGCAGTCGATCGAGTGGCGCCAAATCATGCGCATCAGCACCGGCGCCATGACCAGATGCACCACGGCATTCACGTCGACCTGGCGGAACTCCTCGCGTTCGAGACCGCGCTCGATCACCGAGCGGATCAGCGCCGTGCCGCGCGAGATGACTTCCCGGTAGTAGAACCCGGCGATCTCCGGAAAATTTTGCGCTTCGGCGAAGATCAACTTCGGGATGCCGCCGATGCGTTGCGCGCCGATCAGTTGCCACATGTGGGTGGCCAGCTTGCGCAGCAGATCTTCGCTGCCGCCCCGGAAGCCGGCCACCAGCGCCTCGCCATCCGCCAGCGCCGGCAGCAGGCCTTCGCGTACCACCGCCTTGAACAGGGCTTCCTTGCCGTCGAAATACAGATAAAGCGTGCCCTTCGACACGCCGGCGCGCGCGGCGACGTCTTCGAGCCGCGTGGCGGCATACCCCTTCTCGACAAAAACATCGAGGGCGGCGGCGGTCAGCTCGGCGGGCCGCGCTTCCTTGCGACGGCGCACGGCCGGCCTTTCTGCGGACAGGAATGGCTTCGGCATGACGGGGCTCACTGATGACTGAACGGTCAGTAATTTATTGCGGGAAAATCGAACTGTCAATGTTTTTTTCCGGCATCGAAGCGCGAAGTGCCGTCCCGGGCATCTTTGCCCCCCGAGAAACGAGCGAAGCAAGTATCCGGGGTGGATTCTTTTCGTCTAAAGTGATCCTTATGCCGATACGCCTGATCCTGCTCCTGCTGCTGGCCTTGTCGGCCGGTTCCGTCCAGGCCCGGCCGGTGGTGGTGCTGACCGTGCAGGGCGCGATCAGCCCGGCCAGCGCCGACTACGCGGTGCGCGGGCTCAGGCATGCCGCCGAGGCTGACGCCCAGCTGGTGGTCCTCAAGCTGGACACGCCGGGCGGGCTCGACGACTCGATGCGCGACATCAATCGGGCCATTCTCGCCTCGCCCGCTCCGGTCGCCGTCTTCGTTTCGCCGCAGGGCGCGCGGGCGGCAAGCGCCGGCACCTACATCCTTTACGCCAGCCATATCGCCGTCATGGCGCCGGCCACCCATCTGGGAGCGGCCACCCCGGTGACCATCGGCGCACCGCCGCCGGGCCGGGACAGGCCCGTCCGCGAACCGGCCGGGGAAAAGGGCGAGGACGAGCCCGGGCCGGCCCGGGCCGCGACGCCGGAGGATGCCCGCGGCCTCAAGCAGATCCACGACGCCAGCGCCTACATCCGCGGTCTGGCGCAACTGCGCGGCCGCAACGCGGAGTGGGCCGAGCGCGCCGTGCGCGAAGCGGCGAGCCTGCCGGCCGAGCAGGCCCTGGAAGAAAAGGTCATCGACCTGATCGCCGCAGACCTGAACGACCTGCTGGCCAGGGTGGATGGGCGCACGGTGCAGACCGCGCACGGCACGGTGACGCTGGCGACGAAAGGAGCGACCCTCATCGTCAAGGCGCCGGACTGGCGCAGCCGTCTGCTTGCCGTCATCGGCAATCCCAGCGTCGCCTACATCCTGCTCCTGATCGGCCTCTACGGGCTGATCATCGAGTTCACCAATCCAGGGCTCGGCGTGCCGGGCGTGGTCGGAGGCGTCAGCCTGCTCCTCGCGCTGTTCGCCCTCAACCTGCTGCCGGTGAATTACGCCGGCCTGGCGCTCATTTTGCTGGGCGCGGCCCTCATGGTGGCGGAGATCTTCGCGCCCAGCTTCGGCATTCTGGGCCTGGGCGGGCTGGCGGCGTTCGTCGCCGGCTCGGTGATGCTGATCGACACCGACGTGCCGGGCTACGGCCTGCCGTGGGGCCTGATCCTGGCTTTCACCCTCACCACCGTCCTGTTCATGTCCTTCGTCGTCGGCATGGCCCTGAAGTCGCGGCGCCGGCCGGTCGTCACCGGGGCCGAGGAAATGGCCGGAAGTCCGGGCGTCGTGCTGGAGGACTGCAACGGCGAGGGCTGGGCGCGGGTGCATGGCGAAATCTGGCGCGTCCGCTGCCCGGTTCCCCTGCGGCGCGATGGCCGGGTGCGCGTGGTGCAGGTGAATGGCTTGATTCTTGAAGTTGAACCCATCGAGGGAGAGTGATCATGTTCGATTTCGGCGGTTTGGGCGTCCTTGTCTTCATCCTGATCCTGGTCTTCGCTTCCGTGCGCATCTTGCGGGAATACGAGCGGGGGGTGGTGTTCATGCTGGGGCGCTTCTGGAAGGTGAAGGGGCCGGGACTGATCCTGGTGATTCCCGGCGTCCAGCAGATGGTCAGGGTCGATTTGCGCATCGTCGTGCTGGACGTGCCCACCCAGGACGTCATCTCGCGCGACAACGTTTCGGTCAAGGTCAACGCGGTGGTCTATTTCCGCGTCGTCGATCCGGCCAAGGCGATCCTGCAAGTGGAAGACTTCCTGTCCGCCACCAGCCAGCTGTCCCAGACCACCCTGCGCTCCGTGCTGGGCAAGCACGAGCTGGACGACATGCTGGCCGAGCGGGAACGGCTCAATCTGGACATCCAGCAGGTGCTCGACAGCCAGACCGACGCCTGGGGCATCAAGGTCTCGAATGTCGAGATCAAGCACGTTGACCTGAACGAGTTGATGGTGCGGGCGATCGCCAAGCAGGCCGAGGCGGAGCGGGAACGGCGCGCCAAGGTGATCCACGCCGAGGGCGAGCTGCAGGCCTCCGAAAAGCTGCTGGCCGCCGCCGCGACCCTGTCGGGCCTGCCCCAGGCCATGCAGTTACGCTATCTGCAGACCCTGACCGCGATCGCCAGCGACAAGTCGTCGACCATCATCTTCCCGGTGCCGGGCGACTTTCTCGATCTGTTCAAGTCGGTGCGACAGACCGGCGAGAAGAGCTGACGAGCGCCGCCGGCGGGCGCCGGCGCATCGCCAGCACGTAGAGGAGCGGGATGACGAAGAGGGTGAGCACGGTCGAGAAGGTGAGCCCCCAGACGATGGACTGGGCCACCGGCCCCCACAGCAGCGATTCGCCCGCCAGGCCGAAGGCCAGCGAAAACAGGCCGCCGATGGTGGTGACCGAGGTGATGAGGATGGGCGCCACGCGCCGGCGGGCGGCATAGACGGCCGCGTGCAGCACGCTCATGCCCGACCTGAGGCGCTCATTGGCCGCGTCGATCAGCACGATGGCCGAATTGACCGCGATGCCGGTGAGCGCGATCACGCCGTAGAGCGTGTAGAGCGACAGGGGATTCCTCGAGATCGCCAGCCCCAGCGCCACGCCGGTGAAGGCGAGCGGCACGGTGACGAGAATCATGAGGGGCTGGAAATAGCTCCTGAACTGCGCGGCGAGAATCAGATAAATGAGACCCACGCCCAGCAGGAAGAGCGCCCCCATCGCGTCCAGGCTTTCCTGGATGTCTTCGAGCTCGCCGGAAAAATCCAGATCGGTGCGGGGATACTGCGCGGCGATCTTCCGCCATTGCGCCTGGATCGCCCGGTTGGCGGCCACGGTGTCGGTCACGTCCTTGTCGAGATCGGCCTCGACGGTGATGGCGCGCGCCCGATTGTAGTGCTTGATGACGCCCGCCCCGATGCGGGTCTCGGCCTTCACGAGCCGCCCCAGGGTGGTGATCTGGCCATTGGGCAGGGCCACCGGGTCGTCGAGGAGGGCCAGGATGTCGTGGCCGAGGACATCATTCTCGCGCCGGGCGCGCACCCGCAGCTCGACCTTCTCGCCCGCGTCGCGGGTCTGGGCGATGATCTCGCCATCGACGGCCAGGCGCACCAGGCGCGTGACGCGCGCCGCATCCAGTCCGGCCGCCCGCAGCGCCTCCCGGTCCAGTTCCAGCACGAGCTGGGGCCGGCCGGGAATCTCGTCGTCGGCCACGTCGAGCGTGCCCGGCACGGCGCGGACGATGGCCGCGAGCGCGTCGGCCGCCGCGCGCAGTTCCAGGGGATCGTCCCCGCGCACGCGCACGCGCACCGGCTTGGTGGTGGGCGGCCCGCCGGACATGAGGGTGAAGCTGACCCGGCCGGGGCCGGGCAGCGCCGCCAGCTCGGGGCGCAGGCTGTCGACGATCTGGGCCACGCTGCGCCCGCCTTCCGGTTGGGGCGTCAGGGAGACCACCACCTGGCCGTAGGCGTCGCCGTAGAGGGGTTCGGTGTCGGTGAATTTGATGCCGGCGTAGGAAGCCGCGTCGCGCAATTCCGCCGCCGGCAGACGCTCGCGCACCAGGGCCTCCACGCGGGCGGCTTCGGCCAGGCTCGCCTCGAGCGGCGCGGCGGCCGGCATGTCGACATTCACGTAGAAGAGGCGCAGCGGATCGAGGGCGAAAAACTGCACCCGCACCAGGCCGCTGGCCACTGCCACGGCGGCCAGCGCGAACAGCAGGAAGGCCCCGGCGAGCGCCAGGCGCGGGCGGCGTAGCACGGCGATCAGCCCGCGTGCATATTTGACGCGCAGGCGGTGGTTGAAGCGCGCGCGCCAGTCGTCCCCCGGCGGGGGCCTGCCGCCCATCGTGACCACGTGCACCGGCAGGATCCAGTAGGCCTGAACGAGGCTGATCGCCAGCGCCAGGGTGACCACGAAGGGGATGATGAACATGAACTCGCCGACGATGCCCGGCAGCAGCATGAGCGGCAGAAAGGCCGCCATCGTGGTGAGCACCGACGAGGTGACCGGCGCGAAGACCTCGCGCATCGACTCGACGCTCGCCTCCACCGCGGCCAGGCCGCGCTGCATCTTGTAGTAGATCGACTCGACCACCACCACGGCGTCATCCACGAGCATGCCCAGAGCGATGACCACGCCCAGCAGGACGGAGATGTTGAGCGTGAACCCCATCCCGCCCAGCACGGCGAAGGCGCCCATCAGCGAGAAGGGCAGGCCCAGCCCCACCAGCACGGCGATGCGCGAACCCAGAAACAGCCAGGACGTGCCCAGCACCACCAGCAGGCCGATCAGCGCGTTGGCCTCCATGATGGCGATGGCTTCGCGGGTGCGCGGGGTCTGGTCGTCCACGAGATGCAAGCGCACGCCCTGGGCCGCCAGCACCGGGTTCTTCTCGGCGATGAAGGCGTGAATGCGCTCCATCAGTTCCAGGGTGTTGATGCGGCTCTTCTTGGTGATGGCGAGTATCACGGCGGGCTCGCCGCCGTGGCTGGCCAGGCTGCCCGCGCGGGCGCGCGCCCGGGTGACCTCGGCCACGCTGTCGATCGGCGCCTGGGCGCGGCCCATGCCGACGGGAATCTGCGCGATCCGTTCGGGATCGACGTGCTGGCCGATCACGCGCACCAGCCAGGCGTCGCGCCCCTCGAGCACGAGCGTCTCGGCCTTGCCGGCGAAGCCGTCGCGGAACCACGCGAAGGCGGCGTCGGCCACGTCCGCGGCGGTGAGGCCGCGACTGGCCAGCGCAGCGGCGTCGTAGTCGATGCGAAGTTCGGGCGCGGCCAGCCCCGTGGCGAAGACGTCAGCCACGCCCGCCATGCGCTCGAAGTCGTCGCGCAGCAGGCGGGCCTGCTGGCGCAGGACTTCGTCGCGCGCTGCGCCGGAGACCACCACCAGGGCGGTGGGAAAACCGTTGGAGGTGGTCACTTCCATCACGCGCGGTTCGCGCGCCTCGGCGGGCAGCTCGGCCCGGGCCTTGTTCTGGATGTCGCGGCGCAGGTCGCTCACGCGCTTGTCGAACTCGCGCGCGGAAATGTCCCGAAAGCGCACGAGAATGTTGGAGACGTTCTCGCGCGAGCTGGACATGGAAAAGCGGATGTCGGCCACGCCCTTGATGGCATCCTCGAGCGGGATGGTGACCCGCTTGGCCACGTCCTCGGCGGCCGCGCCCGGCAGCACGGTGGTGATCACCACCCAGTTGAAGTTGATCTCCGGATCCTGCTCGCGCGGCATGGACAGATAGGCGAGCGCGCCGAGCGCGAGCACCACCACGAAGGCGATGTTGGCGAAGGGGTGGTTCGCCAACAGCGTGCGGTAAAAATTCATCGGAACGGGTCGCCTTCCTTGAGGGCATGGCGGCCCTCGGTGACGACGCGGGCCGCAGCCGGCAGATCGACCACGGCCGGACGACCTTCCTGCGCGTCGGGCAGGGTATGGAAGCGGGCACGGCCGTCCTCGGCCAGAAACACGCCCAGACGCCCCTCGCGCCGCACCAGCACGTCGGCCGGCAAATGCGGGCGGGGATCATTCCAGACCAGGCGGCCTTCGCTGCCGGCGGCCGGAGGCGCGGCGACGAAGGTGAAGCGCGCCTCGACGCTGCGCGATTCGCGGTGCAGCGCCGGCGACAGGCGCAGCAGCCTCACCGCATGGCGGGCCTCCCCCATCACGAAAGTCGGCGCCGGGCCGACGGCGCCCGCAAAGACCGCCGCGTCCCGCGGCTGCAACTGCACGGCCAGCTCCAGCTCGCGCGCCGACACCAGGGTCAGCAACACCGTGCCGGGCGCGGCCAGTTCCCCCAGCTGACCGCTGCGGGCGCGCACCACGGCATCGAAGGGCGCCCGCAGGGTGTGCTTGTCCACCCCGCGCCGCGCGGTATCGCGCTGCGCGGTGGCCGCCCGCAGGTCGGCGGCGGCGGCGGCCAGTTCCGTGTCGCGCACGGTGAGCGCCTCGGCCGAGATGAAATTCTGCCCGCG
>JAGXSN010000132.1 GCA_018333815.1 Sulfuritalea sp.
CGGCCAGGGCCGCCGCCAGCGCAAAGGCGATGGCGGCGGCCGGCGGCGGCAAGAGGAAAAGGACGGCGAGGAAGCCGGCGAAAAGCAGCAGCGCGGTGACGATTCGTGCCTGGTGGCCCCCCGTCCCCCGCCCTCCGCCCTCCGGCGGGCTGCTAGGCATCGGTACTCAAAGTCGGCGCCGGCAGGACGGCATCCGGAGCGGCCGGCAGCTGCTCGCTGGTGCGCCCGAAGCGGCGCTCGCGCCTGCGGTAGCTGGCGATGGCTTCCTCGAGCAGGGCAGCGTCGAAATCCGGCCAGAACCGGTCGGTGAAGAACAGTTCGCAATAGGCCAGCTGCCAGAGGAGAAAGTTGCTGATGCGCTGCTCGCCGCCGGTGCGGATGAACAGGTCCGGCTCGGGCGCGTAGCTCATCGCCAGGAAGGGCTGGAGATCGTTCTCGGTGTAATTACCCGCCTTTTCGGGGTAGGCGAGCGCGAGGCCGTTGAAAGCCTGGATCAGATCCCAGCGGCCGCCATAGTTGGCCGCGACCGTCAGGGTCAGCTTGCGGTTGTCCGCAGTGAGGTTCTCGCCGCGCCGGATCAGGTCGATCAGGCGCGGCTCGAAGGCGGCCAGGTCGCCGACCACGCGCAGGCGCACGCCATTGCCGTGCAGGCGGCCGACCTCGCGCTCCAGCGCCGTGACGAACAGGTTCATCAGGAAGCTCACCTCTTCGGAAGGACGACGCCAGTTCTCGGAGCTGAAGGCGAACAGGGTGAGGTATTCGATGCCGCGCTCGATGCAGGCCCCGACCACGCGCCGCACCGTCTCGACGCCCTGCTTGTGGCCGGCGACGCGGGGCAGGAAACGCTGCTTGGCCCAGCGCCCGTTGCCGTCCATGATGATGGCCAGATGGCGCGGCACTGCGCGGACGGCAGGGATGTTGCGCGTCGAGCTGGCGAACATCGGCGAACGGACCGGAACGGGCCTAGACGGCCATCAGGTCCTTTTCCTTTTCGGCGAGGAGCTTGTCGATTTCCGCGACGTATTTGTCGGTCAGCTTCTGGACGTCGTCCTGGGCGCGCCGCTCGTCGTCCTCGGGAATCTCGTGCTTCTTGAGCGCATCCTTGAGGTGGGCGATCGCGTCGCGGCGCAGGTTGCGCACGGCGACCTTGGCGTTCTCGCCCTCGTGGCGCACCACCTTGGTCAGGTCGCGGCGGCGCTCCTCGGTCAGGAGCGGCATCGGCACGCGCAGCACATCACCCTGCGCGGCGGGATTGAGGCCCAGATCGGAATCGCGGATCGCCTTCTCGAGCTTCGGCCCCATGCCCTTTTCCCAGGGTTGCACGCCGATGGTGCGCGCATCGAGCAATGTGACGTTGGCCACCTGGTTGATCGGCATCATCGAGCCGTAGTAGTCGACCATCACGTGATCGAGCAGGCCGGTATGCGCCCGGCCGGTACGCACCTTGGCCAGATCGTGCCTGAGCGCCTCGACGCTCTTCTGCATCTTGAGTTCGGTGGTTTTCTTCAGTTCCACAATGATCATGGCCAGCTCCTAACAGTGTACCAGCGTGCCCTCATCCTCGCCCATGACGACGCGCTTCAATGCGCCGGTCTTGAAGATGGAAAACACGTTGATCGGCAGTTTCTGGTCGCGGCACAGCGCGAAGGCCGTGGCGTCCATCACGCCCAGGCCGCGGCCGATCGCCTCGTCGAAGCTGATGCGGGCGTAGCGCGTCGCGGTCGGCTCCTTCCTCGGATCGGCGGAATACACCCCGTCGACCCTGGTCGCCTTGAGGACGATTTCGGCGCCGATCTCCGAACCGCGCAGGGCGGCCGCCGTGTCGGTGGTGAAGAAGGGATTGCCCGTCCCGCCGCCGAAAATGACGACCTTGCCCTCTTCGAGATAGCGGATCGCCTTGCCGCGGATGTAGGGCTCGACGACCTGCTCGATCGAGAGCGCCGACTGCACGCGCGCGTTCATGCCGGCCTGGCGCATCGCATCGGCGAGCGCCATCGCGTTCATGACGGTGGCAAGCATGCCCATGTAGTCGGCGGTGGCGCGGTCCATGCCGGCAGACGCCCCGGCCATGCCGCGGAAGATGTTGCCGCCGCCGATCACCACGCCGGCCTCGACGCCGAGGTCGGTCACCGTCCTGACTTCGCTGACGATGCGCCACAGGGTCTCCCGGTTGATGCCATAGGGATCATCGCCCATCAGGGCCTCGCCCGAGAGCTTGAGCAGGATGCGCTTGTAGGCGGGCGCGGCGGCGGTCATGGTTTTATTTCTTGGCGGCAGCCGCCTGGGCGGCCACCTCGGCGGCGAAGTCGTTGACCTTCTTCTCGATCCCTTCGCCGACGAGGTAGAGCGTAAAGCCGTTGACCGTCGCGCCCTTGGCCTCGAGCAGCTGTTCGATGGTCTGCTTGCCGTCCGCGGCCTTGACGAAGACCTGACCGAGCAGGGTCACGTCCTTCAGGTACTTCTGGATCGTGCCTTCGGCGATCTTCTCAAGCATCGCTTCCGGCTTGCCGGACTCGCGCGCCTTTTCGATGGCGATGCGGCGCTCGGTGTCGAGCAGCTCGGCCGGCACGCCCGCGGCATCCAGCGCCTTCGGCTTGGACGCGGCGATATGCATCGCCAGATCCTTGCCGAGCGTCTCGTCGCCACCGGTCACGTCGACCAGCACGCCGATCTTGGCGCCGCCGTGAACATAGGAGGACAGCCGGCCCTGCGCCTCGATGCGCACGAAGCGGCGGATCGTCATGTTCTCGCCGATCTTGCCGACCAGCGCGGCACGGGTCGATTCGACCGTGCCTGCGCCCAGCGGCAGCGCCGCCAGGGCGGCCACGTCGGCCGGGTTCTGCGTCGCCACCCGTTCGGCGCAGCCCCTGGCCAGCGCGATGAACTCCTCGTTCTTGGCGACGAAGTCGGTCTCGGAGTTCACCTCGACGACGGCGCCCAGCTTGCCATCGGCGGACAGGTACATGCCGACGACGCCTTCGGCGGCGATGCGGGTCGCCGCCTTGGTCGCCTTGTTGCCCAGCTTGACGCGCAGAATCTCCTCGGCCTTGACCAGGTCGCCGCCCGCTTCCGTCAGCGCTTTCTTGCATTCCATCATCGGCGCGTCGGTCTTCTCGCGCAGTTCCTTGACCATGCCTGCGGTAATCTCGGCCATCCTGCTTACTCCCGGGTTTCTTCTTCGATCTCGACGAACTCGTCGCCATCGGCAATGTTGGCCATCTGCTGCACCACTTCGTTGAGCGCCTGGCTCTTGCCTTCCAGCACCGCGTCGGCGACGCCGCGTGCGTAGAGGCGAATGGCGCGCGAGGAGTCGTCGTTGCCCGGAATCGGGTAGTTGATGCCGAGCGGCGAGTGGTTGGTGTCGACGATGCCGACCACCGGAATGCCGAGCTTGTTCGCCTCGGTGACGGCGATCTTGTGGTAGCCGACGTCGATGACGAAGATCGCGTCCGGCAGGGCGGTCATGTCCTTGATGCCGCCGAGGCTCTGCTGCAGCTTGACCAGTTCGCGCTGCATCATCAGCGCTTCCTTCTTGTTCAGCTTCTCGATGGAGCCGTCCTCGACCATCTGCTCCATGTCCTTGAGGCGCTTGAGCGACTGCTTGACGGTCTTGAAGTTGGTCAGCATGCCGCCCAGCCAGCGCTGATCGACGCACGGCATGCCGGCGCGCTGCGCCTCCTCGGCGACGATCTCGCGCGCCTGGCGCTTGGTGCCGACGAACAGCACGGTACCTTTCTTGGCGGACAGCTTGCGGACGAAGCCCATCGCCTCGTCATACTTGGCAAGCGTCTTCTCGAGGTTGATGATGTGGATCTTGTTGCGGTGGCCGAAAATGTACGGGGCCATCCTGGGGTTCCAGAAACGGGTCTGGTGGCCGAAATGAATGCCGGCCTCCAGCATCTGGCGCATGGTCGTGCTCATCGTGTGTCTCCGATATGGGTTGGTCCGCCACCCGGCAGGTTCCCCCGTTTTCGGGGACACCCACTCGGCGCCGAGTGTGAGAATTTTGCCTTGTCTCACAAGACAAGAGTGTGATTATACGCAGCTTCTGCATAACGCCACAAGGGGCGCCGCAGGCCACAGGGACCGGGGCGACGCCCCGGTTTCCCGACCGCCGCGGGTTAGAATCCCGCGACCCCAATTCGCGCCCGACAGAGCATGAGCATCACCCAAAAGACCCGGGAAGAAATCGCAAGCATGCGCATCGCCGGCCGCCTGGCCGGGGAAGTCCTCGACTACATCGAACCGTTCGTCCGGCCCGGCGTCGCCACCGCCGAGCTCGACCGGCTCTGCCACGACTACATGGTCGGGGTGCAGGGCTGCCTCCCCGCGCCGCTCAACTATGCCCCGCCGGGCTATCCGCCCTACCCGAAGTCGATCTGCACTTCGGTCAACCACCAGGTCTGCCACGGCGTCCCCAACGAGCGCCCCCTGAAGAAGGGCGACATCGTCAACCTGGACATCACGACGATCAAGGATGGCTGGCACGGCGACACCAGCCGCATGTTCGTCGTCGGGGGTGCGGCAGCGGCGTCGATCCTCGCCAACCGGCTGATCCGCGTCACGCACGAGTGCCTCTGGCTGGGCATCGCGGCGGTGCGGCCGGGCGCCAGCCTCGGCGACATCGGCGCGGCGATCCAGCGCCACGCCGAGAGGCACGGCTTTTCGGTGGTGCGCGAATTCTGCGGCCACGGCATCGGCAGGAAATTCCACGAGGAACCCCAGGTGCTGCATTACGGCAAGCGCGGCGACGGCCTGCAGCTCGTGCCGGGCATGACGTTCACCATCGAGCCGATGATCAACGCCGGCAAGGCAGCGGTTTCCGAACTGCCGGACGGCTGGACCATCGTCACCAAGGACCGCAGCCTGTCGGCCCAGTGGGAACACACCGTCGCCGTGACCGAGGCCGGCGTCGAGGTGCTGACGCTGTCCGCCGGGGCGCCGCCCAACCCGAGCCAGTCCTGAAGTCCCCTCCGTGGAATCCGCCTGCCCGTCGCCCGCCCCCGGTCTGGCGCCGCATTGCCGCGAGATCCTCCAGGCCGGGCGCGCGGCCCTGAAGGAAAGATATCTCGCCGGCGGCAGTCCGGCCGCCCTGCTGCACGGGGCGACACGGCTCGTCGACCGGATGCTGCGTCATGTCTGGCGGGCCACGGGCATGGACCGCCAACTCGTTCTCATCGCCGTGGGCGGCTATGGCCGCGCGGAACTCTTTCCGGCCTCGGACGTCGACCTGCTGATCCTGCTGCCGGACGGCGCACGGGAGCGCCACCAGCCGGCGCTCGAGCGACTGATCGGCCTGCTGTGGGACATCGGCCTCGACATCGGCCACAGCGTGCGCAACGTGGCCGAATGCCTGGACGAAGCCACGGGGGACATCACGGTGCAGACCGCGCTGCTGGAAGCGCGTTACCTGTGCGGCGATCGCGCGCTGCATCGGCGGTTCGAACGGGCGTTCCGCCAGATGCTCGAGGCACCGGCCTTCCTGAAGGCCAAACGGCTCGAACAGGAGGAACGCTACGCCAAACACCACGACACGCCATATGCCCTCGAGCCGAACTGCAAGGAAAATCCGGGCGGGCTGCGCGACCTGCAGATCATCCTCTGGGCCGGTCGGGCCGCCAACCTGGCCGACAGCTGGCGGCGCCTGGTCGGCGCGGGAGCGATCACGGCGACCGAAGCGCGCCAGCTCGCGCGCGCCGAGAACTTCATCCGGCGCGTGCGCATCGCCCTGCACTATCTGACGAACCGGCGCGAAGACCGCCTGCTGTTCGACCACCAGGAAGCGCTGGCCCAGGAACTCGGCATCGCCGCGACCGCCCATCGCCGCGCCGCGGAAGTGCTGATGCAGCGCTACTACCGCAACGCCAAGCAGGTCACGCAGCTGAACACGCTGATCCTGCTCGAACTCGGTGCGCGCCTGGAGCGCCACCCGCCCGCGGCGCCCCTCGTTCTCGACGAGGACTTCCAGCAGGTGCATGAGCTCATCGACATCCGCGGCGACGACCTCTACGAGCGCAAGCCGGCAGCCATCCTCAACAGCTTTCTGCTGCTCTCCCGGCGCCCCGAGCTGAAGGGGCTGACGCCGCGCAGCCTGCGCGCGCTCTGGCACGCGCGCGCGCGCATCGACGCCGGCTTCCGGCGCGATCCGGCCAACCGCGCGAACTTCCTCGCCCTGTTCAAGACCCAGCGCGGCCTCACCCACCAGCTGCGGCGCATGAACCAGTTCGGCATCCTCGGCGCCTACCTGCCCGCCTTCGGCCGCATCGTCGGGCGCATGCAGCACGACCTGTTCCACGTGTATACCGTCGACCAGCACATCCTGCAGGTGGTGCGCAACCTGCGCCGGCTGGCGCTTTCCGAGTTCGCCCACGAATACCCGTACTGCTCGCGCCTGATGGCGGGATTCCCCGAGCGCTGGCGGCTCCATGTCGCCGCGCTGTTCCACGACATCGCCAAGGGCCGTGGCGGCGACCACTCGCAACTGGGCATGGGCGACGCGCGCCGTTTCTGCCGCGCCCACGGCATCGGCAAGGACGACACGGCGCTGATCGTCTTTCTCGTCGAACATCATCTGACGATGTCCGTCTTCGCCCAGAAGCGCGACCTGGCCGACCCCGAGGTGGTGCGCCGATTCGCCGCCATCGTGGGCACCGAGGAACGCCTGACCGGTCTCTACCTGCTGACGGTGTGCGATATCCGCGGCACCAGCCCGAAGGTCTGGAACCTCTGGAAAGCCAAGCTGCTCGAAGATCTCTACCGCATGACGCTGCGCCTGCTGACGGGAGAAACCAGTCCGCTCGGCGGCATCGAGGAGCGCCAGGAAGAGGCGCGCGGCAAGCTGCGCCTGCGCGGCCTGCGGCCGGGCGTCGAGACCCCCTTGTGGGAGCAGCTCGACACCGCCTACTTCATGCGCCACGACAGCGAGGAAATCGCCTGGCACGCGCAGACGCTTTACCACCGGACGGACAGCGCCGCGCCGGTGGTGCGCGCCCGCCTCAATCCGGCAGGCGCC
>JAGXSN010000133.1 GCA_018333815.1 Sulfuritalea sp.
ACGCCGTTTATGGCTGGATCGAAACGAAATCTATACAGTCCGCGGATTTTCACTTATGATCGTTTTACCGCATCAAACCACGACGGCGGCCTGGATTGCCTCGGCCGCCGTCGTGTTTTCCGGATGCCGAATGATTGTTTGAAACCGCGGAGCGGATCATGGCGCACCTGATGAACAACTATGCCCGGCAGGCCGTGGCATTCACCCATGGCGAGGGCTGCCGGCTGTTCGACGCGCACGGCCGGCGCTATCTCGATGGCCTGGCCGGCATCGCCGTCAATACGCTGGGCCACAATCATCCCCGTCTGACGGCGGCACTCGAACGCCAGGTGCATCGCCTCATCCATACCTCGAATCTCTATCAGGTTCGGGAGCAGGAGGCGCTGGCCGACCGTCTGGCCCTGTTGTCCGGGATGGACGAGGCCTTCTTCTGCAATTCCGGCTGCGAAGCCAACGAGGCGGCGATCAAGCTGGCGCGCCTCTACGGTCACAAGAAGGGCATCGAAAACCCGGCCATC
This sequence comes from Sulfuritalea sp., assembly GCA_018333815.1. GTDB lineage: Bacteria > Pseudomonadota > Gammaproteobacteria > Burkholderiales > Rhodocyclaceae > Sulfuricystis. The sequence goes on from JAGXSN010000133.1 coordinate 519, forward strand.
ATCGTCATGGAGCAGGCTTTCCACGGCCGCACGCTGGCGACGCTGTCGGCCACGGGCAACAGAAAGGTGCAGGCCGGCTTCGAGCCGCTCGTCCCCGGTTTCGTGCGCGTGCCCTTCGACGATCTCGGCGCGATCGAGCAGGTCGCCGCCAACAACGCCAACGTGGTCGCCGTGCTGTTCGAGCCGGTGCAGGGCGAGGGCGGCATCAACATCTGCCATGATGAATTCATGCGCGGGCTGCGGCGCATCTGCGCCGCGAAGGGCTGGCTGCTCATGGTCGACGAGGTGCAATGCGGCATTGGCCGCACCGGCCAGTGGTTCGCCTACCAGCACGCGGAGATCCGCCCCGACGTGATGACGTTGGCAAAGGGGCTCGGATCGGGGGTGCCGGTCGGCGCCTGCCTGACGGCCGGCCCTGCGACCGGCGTGTTCAAGCCGGGCAACCATGGTTCCACTTTCGGCGGCAATCCGCTCGCCTGCGTCGCGGCCTTGACGACCCTGGCCGTGCTGGAGGAAGACAACCTGCTGCCCCGCGCAGCCGTGCTGGGCGAGCGCATCCGCGCGCGTTTTGCCGAGCAGCTGGCGGGTCAGGCGGGGGTTGTCGACATCCGCGGCAGCGGTCTGATGATCGGCATCGAACTCGACCGCCCCTGCGCCGCCGTCGTCGGCGCCGGTCTGGAGGCCGGCATCCTCATCAACGTGACTGTCGAAAAGGTGATCCGCCTGCTCCCCCCGCTGGTGATGAGCGATGCCGAGGCCGACGAACTGGTCGATGGCGTCGTGACGCTGGTACGCCGCTTCCTGGCCGGCTGAGGAGGGCAGCATGAAAACGCCACGCCATTTCCTGCAGTTCAAGGATTTGAGCCGGGCCGAGTTCGACTACCTGTTCGCGCGCACGCGCGCGATCAAGCAGCAGTTCAAGGCCTACCAGAAATACTGGCCGCTTGAGGATCGCACCTTGGTGATGATCTTCGAGAAGGCCAGCACGCGCACGCGCCTGTCGTTCGAGGCCGGCATGCACCAGCTCGGCGGGGCGGCGATCTACCTCAATACGCGCGACTCGCAGCTCGGCCGCGGCGAGCCGGTCGAGGATGCGGCCGAGGTCATCTCGCGCATGAGCGATGCGGTCATGATCCGCACCTTCGAGCAGAGCATCGTCGAGCGCTTCGCCGCCCATTCGCGCGTGCCGGTGATCAACGGCCTGACCAACGAATACCACCCCTGCCAGATCATGGCCGACATCTTCACCTACCTCGAGCGGCGTGGTCCGGTCCAGGGCAAGACCGTGGCGTGGATCGGCGATTCGAATAACATGTGCAACACTTGGCTGCAGGCCGCCGAGCTGCTCGACTTCAACGTGCATGTGTCGACGCCGCCCGGCTATGAGGTCGAGCCCGAGCGTGCCGGGCTCTACGGCACCGACCATTTCGAACAGTTCGCCGACCCGCTTGAGGCGGCGCGTGGCGCGGACCTCGTCACCACCGACGTATGGACCTCGATGGGTTTCGAGGCGGAGAACGAGACGCGCATCAAGGCCTTCAAGGACTGGCAGGTTGATGCCGAGATGATGCTGGTGGCGGATCCGCAAGCGATATTCATGCACTGTCTGCCGGCGCATCGCGGCGAAGAAGTGGCGGCGGAGGTGATCGACGGGCCGCAGAGCGTGGTCTGGGACGAGGCCGAGAACCGGCTGCACACCCAGAAGGCGCTGCTCGAGTTCCTGATTCTGGGCAAGGTTTGAGCATAAGGAGTGCCGTGATGGCAAAGACAATCGATAAATCGGGCAAGTCGGGCGTGAATAAGGTCGCAAAAGTTGTATTAGCCTATTCGGGCGGCCTCGACACCTCGGTGATCCTCAAGTGGCTGCAGGACACCTACGGCTGCGAGGTGGTGACCTTCACCGCCGATCTCGGCCAGGGCGAGGAGCTCGAGCCGGCGCGCGCCAAGGCGATCAAGCTCGGCATCAAGAAGCAGAACATCTATATCGACGACCTGCGCGAGGAGTTCGTGCGCGACTTCGTCTTCCCGATGTTCCGCTGCAACGCGATCTACGAGGGCGAATACCTGCTCGGCACCTCGATCGCCCGGCCGCTGATCGCCAAGCGCCTCGTCGAGATCGCCAGGAAGACCGGCGCCGATGCCATTTCGCACGGCGCGACCGGCAAGGGCAACGATCAGGTGCGCTTCGAACTCGGCGCCTACGCGCTGATGCCCAATGTCAAGGTGATCGCGCCGTGGCGCGAGTGGGATTTGCTGTCGCGCGAGAAACTGATGGCCTATGCCGAAACGAACGGCATTCCCGTCGACATGAAGCACAAGAAGGGCGGCTCGCCCTATTCGATGGATGCCAACCTGCTGCACATTTCCTACGAGGGACGCCACCTCGAGGACCCGTCCGCCGAAGCGGAGGATGCGATGTGGCGCTGGACCGTCAAGCCCGAGAAGGCGCCGAACACGCCCGAGTATCTCGACCTCGAATTCAAGGCCGGCGACCTCGTCGCGATCGACGGCAAGAAGATGAAGGCGCACGAACTGCTGGCCACGCTCAACCAGATCGGCGGCAAGCATGGCGTCGGGCGGCTCGACCTGGTCGAGAACCGCTACGTCGGCATGAAGTCGCGCGGCTGCTACGAAACCCCCGGCGGCACGATCCTGCTCAAGGCCCATCGCGGCATCGAGTCGGTCTGCCTCGACCGCGAGGTCGCCCACCTCAAGGACGACCTGATGCCGCGCTACGCCAGCCTCGTTTACAGCGGCTATTGGTGGAGTCCCGAGCGCAAGGCGCTGCAGGTGCTGATCGACCATACCCAGCAGAACGTCAATGGCTGGGTGCGCCTGAAGCTCTACAAGGGCTCGGTGTCCGTCGTCAGCCGCGATTCGAAGACCGACTCGCTGTTCGACCCGACCATCGCCACCTTCGAGGATGATGCCGGCGCTTACAACCAGAAGGATGCGGAAGGCTTCATCAAGCTCAACGCCCTGCGCATGCGTATCGCCGAGAACGCGCGCATCAAGCGCGGCAAGCGCTGATGTCGTCTTAGCGCATGGAAGGCACGCTCTTCGGCTTCACCGAAGCCCAGGTCGCCGGGTTCGGAGTCACCTTCGGGCTCGGCGCCTTCATGCTCTACATGCTGTTCATCATCGGCGAACTGGCCTATCGCTCGAAAGCCGGCAAGATCGGCACCTTCGCGCTGTTCCTCGTGCTGGCCTTCGGCATGCTGGGCTTCGTCGCCAAGAACATCATCGAAAAAATGTGGGGGATCTAAATGAGCCAGTTCGACAATGTCTCGGTCATCAAGAAGGCCAACGTCTATTTCGACGGCAAGTGCGTCAGCCATACCGTGCAGTTTGCCGACGGCGCCAGGAAGAGCGTCGGCGTGATCCTGCCGGCCACTCTGACCTTCAACACCGGCGTGCCCGAGATCATGGAAACCGTCGCCGGCGCCTGCCGTTACCGGATTGAGGGCGAGGACTGGCAGGCCTGCAGTGCGGGCGAGTCCTTCAAGGTGCCGGGCAACTCGTCCTTCGACATCGAAGTCACCGGCGCGCCCTATCACTACGTCTGCCACTTCGGGTGAAATCATGCCATCCTTCGACATCACTTCCGAAACCGACTTCGTCGCGCTGAAGAATGCCGTCGATGTCGCCGGCCGCCACATCGGCAACCGCTACGATTTCAAGGGCACGAGCGCCAAGGCCGAGCTCAACGAGAAGGACAAGCTGATCACGATCTGGGGCGATTCCGAGTTCCAGCTCGGCCAGGTGAAGGACATCCTGTTTCCGGAATTGGAGAAGAAGGAGCGCGAGAGCACCAAGCGCCTCGACATCGGCACGGTGCAGGCGGTCTCGGGCAACAAGGCCAAGCAGGAACTCAAGATCAAGACCGGCATCGAGCAGGAACTGGCGAAGAAGATCGTCAAGCTGGTCAAGGACAGCAAGCTCAAGGTGCAGGCGACGATCCAGGGCGATGCGGTACGGGTGACCGGCGCCAAGCGCGATGTGCTGCAGGAAGCCATCGCGCTGGTGAAGAAAACCGTTACCGATTACCCGCTGACCTACGGTAACTTCCGCGACTGAACAAAAGTCGGCGCTGGCGGGACGGCGCCTTCCTGTTTCAAGCCGCCAATCCAGCGCGTATATAGCCGGTCGGCGGCGACGCGCATCGCCGCGATGCGTGCGTCAAGCCCGACGTACATTTCCTCGGGCGTCTGCACCGAGGGGCCGGGCGTGGCATTCTCGTCGGCCCAGGCGCGGTTCCACAGGCGGATCATCGCTTCAGTCATCTCGACGTGGCATTGCATGCCGAGATGCGGGCCCATGACGAAGGCCTGATTGTCGCAGTACGCGCTGCGCAGGATGCGCGTGGCGCCCGACGGAATCGCGAAGGTTTCGCCATGCCAGTGGAAGGCCGCGAAGCGTTCCAGATCGCCGAGCCAGTCGCGGGCGGCCGCGTCGGTCGCCATCACCTCGCCCCAGCCGAGTTCCTTCACCGGGTTTCGGGTGACCGTCGCGCCGAGCGCCCTGCTCATGAGCTGGCCGCCGAGGCAATGGCCGATCACCGGCACGCCGGCGGCAACGGCGTTGCGAATCAGCTGGAAAACCGGCGGCAGCCAGGGCAGGTCGTCATTGACGCTCATCGGCCCGCCCATGAAGCACAGGCCGGAAAAATCGGCGTGGGTCGGCGGAACGGGCTCGTCCGCGTCGACGCGAATCAGGCGCCAGGAAAAGCCGTGCCGATCGAGGAAGCTGGCAAAATAGCCGGGACCTTCCCCGGTGGAGTGACGAAAGATGGCGATCGGTTTCATGGCTGCGCATGGCAGGCGGTTGTTGCGGCATTGTATGGTCTTGTTGCCGGGCTGGGCGATCCTGCCGGGCTGGGCGGCCGACATCGCGCTCGTCGGACTGATGACAGACAGGGCCATGATCGTGGTCGACGGCGGCAAGCGCCAGACCCTGAGCGTGGGTGGTCCTGGCGTCGCGGGCGTCAGGCTGGTGGCGGTCGAGCCGGGAGCGGCGATCTTGGAGATCGACGGCAAGCGGCGGCGCATGCAGATCGGACAGACGGTGGCTTCGGCGGCGCCGGCGGCAAGACCCGGCCTGGTGCTGGCGGCCGACGGGCAGGGACATTTCTTCGCCGCGGGCAGCATCAATGGCGCTCCGGTGCGCTTTCTCGTCGACACCGGCGCGACCTTCATCGCGCTCGGCGCCGGCGACGCCCGCCGGGCCAAGATCGATATCGCGCAAGGCGTTCCGGGCCTGACCATGACGGCCAATGGCATGGCGAAGGTCCGCCGCGTGCGGCTGGCCAGTGTGAAAGTCGGCAACATCACGCTGCATGACGTCGAAGCCTCGGTGCACGAGAACGACCTGCCGATCGTCCTGCTCGGCATGAGCTTCCTCAACCGCATGGAAATGCGGCGGGAAGGAACGACGCTGACCCTGACGCAGCGGTATTGAGAATGAACACGGCCGCTCCGCTGACCGTCGCGCGGCTGCGCCGGAGTTTCCCGTGCGCGGATGCGCAAGCGCCCGGCCGGGAACCCCCCGTGGGTTCGGGGGCGGCGCTGCCGGCCGCCGTGCTGGTGCCGATCGTCGTGCGCCAGAGCGGCTTGACGGTGCTGCTCACCCAGCGGACCGCCCACCTGCGCGATCATGCCGGGCAGATCAGCTTCCCCGGCGGACGCTGCGAGGCCGGGGAAGACTCGCCGGTCGCCACCGCCTTGCGCGAAAGCCGCGAGGAGGTCGGCATCGAGCCGGGTCAGGTCGAGGTGCTCGGTCTGTTGCCGGACTATCTGACCGGTACGGGTTTTTGCATCACGCCGGTGGTCGGGCTGGTGCTGCCGCCGCTGAATCTGCGCCTCGACGATTTCGAGGTGGCCGAGGTCTTCGAAGCGCCGCTGGAATTCCTGCTGGACGACGCCAATTACCGGCGCGAGTCGCTGGAGATCGCCGGCCGGATGCGCACCTACTGGGCGGTGCCGTGGCAGGAGTATTTCATCTGGGGCGCGACGGCCGGCATGTTGGTCAGCCTGCGCGAAACCCTGCGCCGCGCGGGGTAGGCGTGCGGCAAAGGGAGTGTATTATCTTCGCGCCGCTGCACTGCAGCGAAGTCAGCCCAATGCCATGACCTTCCTCAGTCTTCTCTGCGTCCTCATCCTCGAACAGATCAGAGCCGTGCCCGCGGCGCGTCTGCTCGCCGCGCAGTCGGCCTACGCGGACTATCTCGAGGGCCGCCTCAACGGCGGGGAGGCCCGTCACGGCATGATCGCCTGGGTCGTCGGCGTGGCCGTGCCGGCGCTGCTGGCGCTCCTCCTGCATTTTGCCCTGGCCCGCGTGCATGTCCTGCTGGCTTTCGGTTTCAACGTGCTGATGCTGTATTTCCTGCTGGGATTCCGCCAGTTCAGCCACTTTTTCACCGACATCCAGCTGGCCCTGCGCATGGGCGAGCTCGAACGCGCGCGCCAGCTGCTGGCGCAGTGGCGCGGCAAAAGCGGCGACCGGCTCGGCTCGGCCGAGGTCGCCCGGCTCGCCATCGAGCAGGGCATCGTCGCGTCGCATCGCCATGTCTTCGCGCCGCTGTTCTGGTTCCTCGCGCTGGGGCCGGCCGGCGCGCTGCTCTACCGCCTCGCCCTCGTCGTGGCGGAGGGCTGGCGCGGCGCGGGCGGGCCGGCCGAGGCGAATCCCCGGTTCGACGCGTTCGCCTGCCGCGCCTTCCATTGGC
>JAGXSN010000134.1 GCA_018333815.1 Sulfuritalea sp.
CCGGCGGCTTGGCCGCCGGCGGCCGCACGGTGGCTTCCGGCTCGCCCGAGCCGAAGCCGGCAAAGGGGTCGAACGGGTTGGCGACGAATTGCGGATAGAGCCGATCATGGTGGTTCTTCAGCGCGAAAAGCTCGATCATCGCGTCATAAGTGAAGCCCAGGCGACCGGGACGATCGGAGAACACCAGATCGTCGAGCAGGCGCACGCACTCGGCCGCGCCCCACGCCGCCTCGATCTCCCGCAGCACCGGCCCGTGCCGGTCAGCCAGATGGACGGGAAAACCCCGTTCGGTCTTGGCGAACAGGCTGCCGAGCTTGGGATACCGGCTGCCCCAGTCCGGTTGCGCGTTCGTTTCGGCCGGCGTCTTCACAGCACGTAGCGCGAGAGATCCTCGCGCCTGGACAATTCGGCAAGGCGGTCATCGACATAGGCGGCATCGACGCTCAATTCGGTCGCCGCGGCGGCGGCGAACGAGGCTTCCTCGAGCAGTTTTTCCATCACGGTATACAACCGGCGGGCGCCGATGTTCTCGGTTCTCTCGTTCACCGCGAAGGCGATTTCGGCCAGGCGGCGGATGCCGGCGGCGGTGAACTCGAGGCGGATGCCTTCCGTGCCGAGCAGGGCCTGGTACTGGCGTGTCAGGCAGGCATCGGTCTGGACCAGGATGCACTCGAAGTCGTCGACCGAGAGCGAATCGAGTTCGACCCGGATCGGGAAGCGGCCCTGCAGCTCGGGGATCAGGTCGGACGGCCGGGCGAAATGGAAGGCGCCGCTGGCGATGAACAGGATGTGATCGGTCTTGATCATGCCGAACTTGGTCGACACCGTGGTGCCCTCGACCAGGGGCAGCAGGTCGCGCTGCACGCCCTGGCGCGACACGTCCGCCCCCTGCGTCTCGCTGCGCGAAGCGATCTTGTCCATCTCGTCGAGGAAGACGATGCCGTTCTGCTCGACATTCTTGAGCGCCGTCGCCTTGATTTCCTCGTCATTGACCAGGCGTGCCGCCTCCTCCTCGGCCAGCGCCTTCAAGGCATCGCGGATCCTCATCTTGCGCGTGCGTCTTTTCCCGCCGCCGAGATTCTGGAACATGCCCTGCAGCTGCTGGGTCAGGTCCTCCATGCCCGGCGGGGCGAGGATTTCCATGCTGGGGAGCGGCGCGGCCACCTCGATCTCGATCTCTTTGTCGTCGAGCTCGCCCTCGCGCAGCTTCTTCCTGAATTTCTGGCGCGTGCCGGTCTCCTCGACCGCCGTCTCGCCAAAGCCGACATTCGCGCCGCGGGCGGGCGGCAGCAAAGCGTCGAGGATGCGATCCTCGGCGGCGTCCAGCGCGCGGTCGCGCACCCGCAGCTTGGCGCGTTCGCGCTCGTCCTTGACCGCCGTCTCGGCCAGGTCGCGAATGATGGTGTCGACGTCGCGGCCGACGTAACCGACCTCGGTGAACTTGGTCGCCTCCACCTTGATGAAGGGCGCGTTGGCCAGCCGCGCCAGCCGCCGGGCGATCTCGGTCTTGCCGACGCCGGTCGGGCCGATCATCAGGATGTTCTTCGGCGTGATCTCCGAACGCAGCGGCTCGGCCACCTGGGCGCGGCGCCAGCGGTTCCTCAGCGCGATGGCCACGGCGCGCTTGGCGCGCCCCTGCCCGACGATGTGCTTGTCGAGTTCCGAGACAATCTCCGCCGGCGTCATCTGGCTGGTCAGGGAGGTCATTCCAGCACCTCGATCAGGTGATTCTGGTTGGTGTAAATGCACAGGTCGCCGGCGATTTGCAGCGACTTGCGGACGACCTCGGCGGGCGGCAGATCGGTGTTCTCCAGCAGCGCCCGCGCGGCGGCCTGGGCGTAGGCGCCGCCGCTGCCGATGGCGACGATGCCCAACTCCGGCTCCAGCACGTCGCCGTTGCCGGTGATGATCAGCGAATTCTCGCGGTCGGCCAGCGCCAGCATCGCCTCGAGGCGGCGCAGCAGGCGGTCGGTGCGCCAGTCCTTGGCCAATTCGACGGCCGAGCGCAGCAAATTGCCCTGGTGCTTTTCCAGCTTGGCCTCGAAGCGCTCGAACAGCGTGAAGGCATCGGCGGTGCCGCCGGCAAACCCGGCCAGGATGCGGTCGTTGTAGATGCGCCGGATTTTGCGCGCCGAGCTCTTGACGACGATGTTGCCGAGCGTCACCTGGCCGTCGCCGCCCAGGGCGACCGCCGGGCCGCGGCGCGCCGACAAAATGGTGGTGCCGTGATACTGCTCCATGCCTGCTTTCTCAATGACGGGGACGGCCCATTCTACCGTCCCGACAACCCCGTGCCGGGCGGATGGCGGCCGCCAGCGATTACAATACCGCCCCATGACCTCCCTGCCCCTGCTGATGCAAATCGTACTGGCCTGCCTGCTGGGCGGTATTCTCAGCCTCGCGGCGGCGGCGCTGGTCATGTTCGGCGTGCCGAAAAAATGGCTGTCCTACGCCGTGAGTTTTTCCATCGGCGTGCTGCTGGCCACCTCCCTGCTGCACCTGCTGCCCGAAGCGCTCGAAGCGGGACTGACGCCGCACGAAGCCTTTCCCGTGCTGCTGGCAGGCATCCTCGGTTTTTTCGCCCTGGAAAAAATCGCCCTCTGGCGCCATGCGCACGGCAGCGGCGGCTGTCCCTCCGGCGCGGAATTTTGCGAGGACCGGAGCCACGATCATCACCGCCTGAGCGAGGGCGAGGCGGTCGGCATCCTCGTCGGCGACGGTTTCCACAATTTCACCGACGGTCTCCTGATCGCCGCGGCCTTCCTCGCCGACCCGGCGCTGGGCTGGGCGGCGGCCTTCGCGGTAATCGCGCACGAGGTGCCGCAGGAGGCGGGCGATTTCGCCATCCTGCTCGCCTCGGGCTGGCAGCGCACCCGGGCGCTGTTCTGGAACGGGGTTTCGAGCCTGGTTTCGGTGCTCGGCGGCATCCTCGGCTACCTGGCGCTCGAACGCGCCATCGACTGGGTGCCTGTCATCATCGTCATCGCCGCCGCGAGTTTCGTCTACATCGCCATCGCCGACCTGATGCCGCGCCTCAAGCGCGAACAGCGCGGCATCGGCTGGCACGTCCTCCTGCTCGGCGCCGGCCTTGCCGTCGTGGCGTTCGGTGGCGGCCATGCCCACTGACCCGACTCCCGGAGGCCACTCATGAAATTCTTCGCCCCGCTCGCCGCCGCGCTCCTTCTGTCCTTGCCCGCCGTCGCCCAGCACAAGCATGTCCACGGCGAAGGCAGGCTCGATGTCGCCATCGACGGCGACACCATCGCCCTGATGCTGGAGTTGCCGCTCGACAGCGTCGTCGGCTTCGAGCGCGCGCCGCGGAACGCCAGGGAAAAAGACGCGCTGGCCCACGCCGAAAAGCTTTTCGGCGATGCCGCCGCCCTGTTCGCACCCACGCCGGCCGCCGCCTGCGCAGTCCAGTCCGTCGAGCTCGAGATGCCCCGGTTCGCCGGCGGCGCGCATGCCGACGTGCGGGCGCACTATGTCTTCCGCTGCGCCAACCCCGCCGCGCTCAAGAGCATCGGGACAACGCTGTTCCAGCACTTCAAGCGCCTCTACCGCCTCGAAACCCAGCGCGTCGGCCCCGTCGGCCAGGGGGCCCGGCGGCTTACGCCCAAGAAGCCCGTCCTCTCCTGGTAGATCCGGGCGCATCATGGTCGCGCTGGAAAACCTCGTCTTCCGCTGGCCGCGCCAGCCCGCGCCCTGCATCGACATTCCTCGCTTCGACGCGGCGGGAGGCGAGCGCGTCTTCCTCTGCGGCCCGTCGGGCAGCGGCAAGAGTACGCTGCTCAATCTCATCGGCGGCGTCGCCGTGCCCGAGCGCGGCCGCGTCGAACTGCTCGGCCGGGATATCGTTCCCCTGTCGGGGCGTGCGCGCGACGCATTTCGCGCCGACCACATCGGTTTCGTCTTCCAGCAGTTCAACCTGCTGCCCTGGCTGCCCGCCCTCGACAATGCGCTTTTGCCCTGCACATTCTCGGCGCGGCGGCGCCAGCGCGCCGACAGCGCCGGGGGGCCGCGCGCGGAGGCCGAACGGCTGCTGGCCCGCCTCGACCTGGCGCCCGCGCTGTGGCGCA
>JAGXSN010000135.1 GCA_018333815.1 Sulfuritalea sp.
CGCGGCCGACCTGCCGGGCCTGCAGCGCCTGGTCTGGGCCGCGACCCGGCCGGCCGGCCATTACCTCGAAAACCAGTGCCGCGCCTGGGCCGACGCCCTGGAGACCTTCGGCTATTTCCTGCTCGCCGCCGGGGATGCCGCCGCGGCGGGCGCGGCGGCGGCGCAATGCGTCGTCGCGGATGGCGCGCTCGCCGAGTGCGATATCTACATCGTCGGGCCTGCCGACTTTGTGGCCGCGGTGGATGAAGCGCTGAAGGCCGCAGGCGTGTCCGCCGGCCAACTCGTGGTCGAGGTGCTCTGATGCGTCCGGCCCAGATCGCCTTCATCCTCGACCGCGAATTCGAAAGCGCGTCCGCCGGCCATCACACGCCGGTGATGCTGTGGGGCCCGCCGGGCGTCGGCAAATCGCAGATCGTCGCCCAGGTGGCGGCGCGCCATGGCGTGCCGGCGATCGATATCCGCCTGGCGCAGATGGAGCCCTCCGACCTGCGCGGCATCCCGTTTCGCGTCGACCGCCGCGTCGAGTGGGCGGCGCCGGCGATGCTGCCCGACGCCGGGCGCCACGGGGCGTCCGGCGTGCTGTTCCTCGACGAGCTCACCTCGGCGCCGCCGGCGGTGACGGCGGCCGCCTACCAGCTGATCCTCGACCGTCGCCTGGGCGAATACCGCGTGCCGGCGGGCTGGGCGATCTTCGCCGCCGGCAACCGGCAGGGCGATCGCGGCATCGCCTACGCCATGCCGGCGCCGCTCGCCAACCGCTTCTCGCACTTCGAGGTCGACGCGAACCTCGACGACTGGGCGCACTGGGCCTACGCGAACGGCATCGACGAACGCATCGTCGCCTTCCTGCGCTTCAAGCCCGAGCTGATCTTCGACTTCGACCCGGCGAAGAATGCCGGCGGCGAAATGGCTTTCCCGAGCCCGCGCGCGTGGGAGTTCGCACACCGTGCATTGCAGAAGTTCGAAGACCATCCCGAGCTGCTCGCCGGCGCCTTGGCTGCCTGCGTTGGCCACGCTGCCGGCATCGAGTGCGCCGCCTTCATCGACAGCCTCGACCGCCTGCCCGACCTCGATGCCATTTGCGCTGGGCAGGAAGCCGCCGTGCCGCAGGAAATCGACCTGCAATATGCCGTCGCTGCCGCGCTTGCCGGCCGCGCCTTGCGTGCGCGGGGTCATGCGGACGCGCAGCAGGTCTGGGGCAATATCCTCGACTATGCGCAGCGTTTCCCGCAGCGCGAAATGGGCGTGATGCTGATCTCCGACATGCATCGCGGCATCGGCCAGCCGCTGTTCGCCGTGCCGCAGTTTGCCGGCTGGGCGAACGCGGTCGCCGATCTGATGCTCTATGAGTGAGGTCGAGAACAAGCTTGCCGCGGCCCGCACGCGCCTGATTCTCGACCAGCCCTTCCTCGGCGCATTGGTATTGCGCCTGCCGCTCAAGGCGGTGACCTGGTGCCGCACCACCGCGACCGACGCGCGTGCGCTCTACTACAACCCGCGCTGGGTCGACGGCCTAAGCAATGCGCAGACGCAGTTCGCCCTCGCGCACGAGGCGCTGCACTGCGCGCTCGGCCACTTCGCGCGGCGCGGTCAGCGCGTCCGGAGGAAGTGGGATCTGGCCTGCGATTTTGCCGTCAATCCGATCCTTGTCGACGCGGGCCTGACGCCGCCCGGCGAGGCGCTCGTACTCGATGTCTATCGCGGCATGGCGGCCGAGGAAATCTATCCCTGCATCGACGACAGCAACGACGACAGCGAGATGATGGACGACCATCTCTGGGATGGCGACGACGGCGGCGGAACGGGGCAGCAACAGAAAGTCGGCGCTGCCGGGACGGCGCCAGGGGAAAAGAAACCTGCGCCGCCGACGGCCAGGGAAAAGGAGCAACTCCGGCAGCAGTGGCAGCGCCATCTGGCCGCCGCGGCGCAGCGTGCGCGCGCGGCGGGCAAGCTCTCCGGCCAGCTGGCGCGCCTGACCGAAACCGCGCTGGCCGCCCAGGTGTCCTGGCGCGCGCTGCTCGCCCAGCATCTTTCGCAGACGGCGCGCGACGACTACTCCTGGCAGCGCCCGTCGCGCCGCAACGAGGGAAAAAGCGGCGAGGCGGTCTGGCCCGGCCTGCACAGCCGCAGCGGCGAGATCCACGTCGCCCTCGACGTTTCCGGCTCGGTGAGCGACGAGGATCTGGCCGGCTTCCTCGGCGAACTGAACGCGCTCAAAGGCGCGACGCCGGTGCGCATCACCTTGTTCGCCTGCGACAGCGCGCTCGCCGAGGGCGCGCCGTGGGTCTTCGAGCCGTGGGACGAACTGCGCCTGCCGCGGCCGTTCGCCGGCGGCGGCGGCACCTCGTTCGTGCCGGTGTTCGAGTGGATCGAGCGGCAGGGGGGGCGCCCGGACAGCCTCGTCTATTTCACCGATGCGGTGGGCGAGTTTCCCAAGAAAGCGCCCGACTATCCCGTCCTCTGGCTGGTCAAGGGCGGGGCGCCCGTGCCCTTCGGCCGCCGCATCCAGCTGAACTGATGAGTCTTGAACTTTCTCCCGAAGACGCGCTGCGCTTGCACGTGCTGCTGGCCGGCGAATTGCTGGCGGTGCGCCTTGACGAAGGCGCGCGCACCCTCCACGCGCTGACGCCGAAGGGCGAGGCCAGCATCCGCCTCAATCCGGTCGGCCGTGTCGAGCGTTACTTCCAGCGCGTGCGCGAGCTGCTCGGCGGCCATGCGCTCGGCTCGCCCGGCGGCTATCCGGTCCATCTGCGGCGTTGGACGCGCATGGGCCAGACCAGCCAGGCCAGGCTGGAGTCCCTGCTCAAGTTGGGCGCGCCGGAGGCGGTGATGGCGGTCGCCCACGCGCCGGAGCTGACCGACGAGCTGGCGCGCCGCGTCTGGTGGGCCGGCCAGAACCTGGCGCCGCCGGAGATCGCCCGCGCGATGCTGGCGCATCCGGCGGTGCGCGCAGGCCGCATGGGCAGGACGCTCGCCGACTATCTGGTCGAGCACCTGCCTTTCGAGGCCGACCCGATCGCCGCGCTGCAGAGCGTGCGCGTCGTGCTGGCCGCCGGCTTGCTCGATGCGGAACAGCGCGAGCAGCTCTGGAGCAAAGGCAAGCGCCGGCCGCACTACCTGATCGGCTTCCTCGAAAACCTGCCCGACGAGCTGCCGCCCGAACCGCCGCGCGCCTTGCCGGGCAAACTGCCCGAGACGCCGGCAGCGCGGCTGCTGGCGCGCTGCTATTCGGGCGCCGGCCAGAGCTATCTCAAGGCGGCCGAGCTGGCGCTGGAAAAGCCGCCGGCGCACGAGGCGGTGTATCTGCTGCTCGACCTGCTCGGGCGCTACTTCGCCGCCGGCCGGGATCCGGGGGCGCTGCCGGTTCCTCCCGCCGAAGCCGTGGCGCTGGACGCGCTGGCGCGCCTGTCGCAGGCCGACGCCGAGCCGATCCTGACCCGCACCACCGCCATCGGTGCGCAGATGCGGCGCCATCTCGAACCGCTGTTCGCGTCTATCATTGGCCATCTCGCAGTGCTCAGGGGGGGCTCATGAAGGGCGGCGTCTATCTCGATGCGGAAGTGCCGCATCTGGTGCAGCAACGGTTCGCGCTGGTGCGCGCGGTGCGCGGCAAGCGCCAGCGCTTTTCCGAGAATGTCGTCGAAGTCGTGGATTCGGAGGAAGAAGCCCTGCGGCGGCGAGATCCCGCGCAGAACCTGCATGCGGCCGAAGTCATGGGGCCGTCGCGTTCTTCCGAGGGATTTCGTCTGTATTACCTGGTCAGGTGGCTGAGTGAATAGGAAACCGTTTCCCCTCCCCGTGATGCCCGCAGGCGACGGGACCGCTGCCGCGCCCGACCACTGCGGCGGGGGCGAATCCTTTGCCCTGATGGTGCTGGGCGACAGCATGGCGCCCGAATTCCTCGAGGGCGACATCATCGTCATCGAGCCCGAAGGGCTGGCGCGCGACGGCTCCTACGTCATGGCCTGGCTCGAAAACGAATGGATCTTCCGCCAGCTGAGCGGCAGCGAGGGGGACTGGAAATTGCGGGCCCTCAACCCCAGGTATCCGGCGGCGGGCATTCCCGACCTGTCGGTCATCAAGGGGGTGGTCATCCAGAAATCCAAGCCGGGCCGCCGCAAGGCGACCCAACGCTACATCGATTAGGACAGCCATGCCGTATTACATCTACCGCATCACCCAGGTCGGCCCGATTCGCCGGCTCGAACCGCTGGGCCGACACGACAAGTTCCTGTCGGCCTCCGCGGCGGCGAAGGCGCTGCGCAAGGGAATCGACCCGGAGAAGGAGCGGATCCAGGTCATTTTCGGCGCGAACGAACTGCAGGCCGAGGATGCCATCAACACCGTGCGCACGCCCGGCCCCACGCTCGGCGCCGACCTCTAGGGAAAAACCGGACGCGATGGATGAAACCCACTTTCATGCGACGCGCCAGCAGGTTAATCCGCTGCCCTGCATTTTCGAGAAGGCTTTGCTGAGCCAGGCCGCGGCCTGCGAGGCGGCGCAACGCCTGGCGCTCGCCGAGCGCGAGCTGATGGCCTGTCGCGCGCCGGCGGTGCGCGTCGCCTGCGGTCAGTTGCTGGCCCTGCTGCGACAGAATTCCGCTTTCGCGCTCAAGCTCCGGGACCCCCGGCGCATCCTGCCGCACGCGCTGACGATGAAGATCCAGTGCGGCGGACTTGTCGGCCTCAAGGACCTGCTCGATCCCGAGGCCCACGCGCCGGACGTGCTCAAGCTGGTGCGGCGGGCGCAGGAGGAGTTCGGCGCGCTCGCTGCACTGCCCTTCTCGCGCATCGTGCAGGGCGTCGCCCACTGGCAGATGCGCAAGCGCAGCCGGCCGCAGACATGATTGCGCATTTCGATCGCCTCGTCGCCGCCGTGCAGCGCAAC
The DNA here is from genome assembly GCA_018333815.1 of Sulfuritalea sp. Lineage (GTDB taxonomy): Bacteria > Pseudomonadota > Gammaproteobacteria > Burkholderiales > Rhodocyclaceae > Sulfuricystis. The sequence goes on from JAGXSN010000135.1 coordinate 4,889, forward strand.
TGCCACATCGCCGACGCGCGGCATGCGCGCGAGATGACACTGTGCACCTACCTGCTCGAGATGCGCGAGTTCTACCGCTGGGAGAGCGGCATTCCGCTCGGCGACCCGCTCGCGCGAGCCGAGGTGGGCGAGTGGCTCAACGGCCGCGAGGCGCTGTGGGAGACGCTCGCCGAGCATGACTTCGCGCCGCTGCGGCTGGCCGGCGTCGAATACGAACCGTTTGCGGTCGCCGACATCAACCGCGAGATCCTGCCGCACGGTCTGGTCTACGGCGCGGGCATCGGCCGCTTCGGCAAGCCCCACTTCTTCCTCGGCCGGCTGGCGCGGCAGGAGGAGAAGGATGGCCTGACCGTGCTGGTCTGCGCCTGCGAATACGCGCGCGACCTGACCGCGATTCCGGCCGCGCTGCAAGGCGGCACGGTGATCGTGCGGCGCGAGGCGCTGCGTCAGTGGCTGTGGGAGAAGGCCGAGGCCTGGGCGATGAGGCGCACGCCCGGGGCCCTGGCCCGGGCGCTCGCGGCGTACGGCTACCCGATGGAAGGCGGCGACCCCCGCGCGGCGCTCGAACGCATGACCGACGCCGAGACGGCGACGCTGATCCTACATGAGCGCGGCGAGCACGCCGCCGGCAGGCGGCTCGGCACCGGCTGGGAGGAGCGCCTCGCCGGCGCGCGGAAACGCCGCACCGAAATCCTCATGCGCGCGGTGCGCGACAACCTCGCCGACTGCCTCGTCACCCTGCCGGCGCTGATCGAGCGGCAGGCCTGGCCGTCGCTGTGGTTCTGGTTCGCGAACCTGGATGGAATGCGGCATGCGCTGTGGCCGGCAATGGCCGGCTACGATTACACGAAAGTCGGCGCTGGCGGGACGGCACTTCAAACGCTCGTGCAGTGCGGCGCGGCGCACTGGGAAGCCGTCGCGCACCAACTGCTGGCCAGCGACGAGACGGCGGTCGAGGCGTTCTCGCACGACGCGGCCGCGCTGGCCTTGGCATAATCCGGCTCATGCCGTTCCAGTTCTCCGCCAACCTGTCCTTCCTGTTCGCCGAGCACGACTTCCCCGACCGCTTCGGCTGGCTGGAACCCTGTCGATGAACACACCACTCCCCTCGCGCGCGCCGGCTCCGGACTTCTCCGCCGGCGACCGTGCCGCGCTGCTGCACGAACTGGCCGGCATCCTGCCCGGCGCCGCCCTGCTCGCCGACCCTGAAGACCTCAAACCCTACGAGTGCGACGGGCTGACCGCCTACCGCCAGATGCCCTTCGCCGTGACCCTGCCGGAGAACGAGACGCAGGTCGTCGCCGTGCTCGAGGCCTGCCATCGCCATGGCGTGCCGGTGGTGGCGCGCGGGGCGGGCACCGGACTGTCGGGGGGCGCGACGCCGGTGGCCGGCGGCGTGATCCTCTCGCTGGCCAGGCTCAAGCACATCCTGCGCATCGACCCGCTGGCGCGCACGGCCGTCGTGCAGCCCGGCGTGCGCAACCTGGCGATCTCCGAGGCCGCCGCGCCCCTCGGCCTCTACTACGCGCCCGATCCCAGCTCGCAGATCGCCTGCACCATCGGCGGCAACGTCGCCGAGAATTCGGGCGGCGTGCATTGCCTCAAATACGGCCTGACCGTGCACAACGTCCTCAAGCTGCGCGTCGCGCTGATCGACGGCACGGTGGTGGAGATCGGCAGCGACGCGCTCGATGCGCCGGGCTACGACCTGCTTGCCGTGCTGATCGGCTCCGAGGGCATGCTCGCCGTGGTGCTGGAGGCCACGGTGAAGCTCACGCCCAAGCCGCAGCTGGCCAAGGTGGTGATGGCCTCCTTCGACGACATGACCCGGGCCGGCAACGCGGTCGCGGCCATCATCGCCGCCGGCATCATCCCCGCCGGCCTCGAGATGATGGACAAGCCGGCGACGCGCGCCGTCGAGGACTTCGTCCATGCCGGCTACGACCTCGAGGCGGAGGCGATCCTGCTGGCCGAATCGGACGGCACGCCCGAGGAAGTCGAAGAGGAGATCGCCGCGATGAAGGCGGTGCTCGAGCAGGCCGGCGCGCGCGAGCTGCGCGTCTCGCAGAGCGAGGCCGAGCGCCTCAAGTTCTGGGCCGGCAGGAAGGCGGCCTTCCCGGCCGTCGGCCGCATCACGCCCGACTACCTGTGCATGGACGGCACCATTCCGAGGAAGCACCTCGCCCGCGTGCTGATCCGCATCGGCGAGCTGGCGCAGCAGTACGGCCTGCGCTGCGCCAACGTCTTCCACGCCGGCGACGGCAACCTGCACCCGCTGATCATGTTCGACGCCAACGTGCCGGGCGAGCTCGAGCGCGCCACCGAATTCGGCGCGCGCATCCTCGAGCTCTCGGTCGATGTCGGCGGCACCATCACCGGCGAGCACGGCGTCGGCATCGAAAAGGTCGGCCAGATGTGCGTGCAGTTTTCCCCGGAGGAACTGGCGGCCTTCCATGCCCTGAAGGCGGCCTTCGATCCGCAGGGCCTGCTCAATCCCGGCAAGGCGGTACCGACGCCGCGCCGCTGTTCGGAGTATCGGTTGACCGGCAGTGCCAGGGAGACGAAATGAGCGATCTGAGCGAACGGTTCATCGAACGGATCAAGTCGGCGACTGCGCCGCTGTGCATCCGCGGCAGCGGCAGCAAGGATTTCCATGGCAACCCGCCGCGCGGCGATGTGCTGGAAACCGCAGGCCACACGGGGATCGTCGCCTACGAGCCGACCGAGTTGTTCATCGCCGCGCGCTGCGGCACGCCACTCGCCGAGATCGAAGCGGCCCTGAACGAAAAGGGGCAATGCCTGCCCTTCGAGCCGCCGCGCTTCGCCGCCGACTCGACCGTCGGCGGCATGGTGGCGGCGGGCCTGTCCGGCCCGCGCCGCGCCAGCGCAGGCTCTGTCCGTGACTATGTGCTCGGCGTGAAGCTGATCGACGGGCAGGCGCGCGAACTCGCCTTCGGCGGACAGGTGATGAAGAACGTCGCGGGCTATGATGTCTCGCGCCTGATCGCCGGCAGCCTCGGCACGCTGGGCCTGATCACCGAAGTGTCGCTCAAGGTGCTGCCGCAGCCAGTCGCGGAAACCACGCTGCGCTTTGAAATGAATCAGGGTGAAGCGCTCGACCAGCTCAACCGCTGGGCCGGCCAGCCGCTGCCGATCGTCGCCAGCGCGTGGCAGGACGGCGCGTTGACATTGCGGCTCGCCGGCGCGCGCGCGGCGGTCGAGGCGGCGCAGTTGAAACTCGGTGCTGGCGGGACGGCACCGGACAGCTTCTGGAACGACCTGCGCGACCAGCGGCTGCCGTTCTTCGCCGCCGAAACGCTGTGGCGCCTGTCGGTACCGTCGACCGCGCCCGTGCTTGCGTTGCCGGGCGAGCAGTTGATCGAGTGGGGCGGCGCGCAGCGCTGGCTGCGCAGCGATGCGCCGCCCGAGGCAATTCGCGCCGCGGCGGCGAATGTCGGCGGCAGCGCTACGCTCTATCGCGCGCCGGCGGTTTTGAAAGAACGGGTCGGCGCCTTCGCGCCGCTGCCCGCGCCACTCATGACGCTGCACCGGAACCTCAAGGCCGTCTTCGACCCGCAAGGCCTGTTCAACCCCGGCCGCATGTATCAGGATCTCTGAGGATGGAAACCCGCCTCGCCGATTTCATGCGCGGCACGACGGCCGGCCGCGAGGCGGAGGAGATCCTCAGGAAGTGCGTGCACTGCGGCTTCTGCACCGCCACCTGCCCGACCTATCAACTGCTCGGCGACGAGCTCGACGGGCCGCGCGGCCGCATCTATCTCATCAAGCAGGTGCTGGAAGGCGCGCAGGTCACCGCGAAGACCCGCCTGCACCTCGACCGCTGCCTGACCTGCCGTAGCTGCGAGACCACCTGCCCGTCGGGCGTGCATTACTCGCGCCTGCTCGACATCGGCCGGGCGGTGGTGGAGCGCCTGGTGCCGCGCCAGGGAACCGATGCGCTGCTGCGCGGCGCGCTGCGCGAGGGCCTGCCGCGGCCGGCGTTGTTCGGCACGGCGATGAAACTGGGCCAGATGGTGCGGCCGTTCCTGCCCGCCGCGCTCAAGGCCAAGGTGCCCCCCATGACCTCGGCCGGCCCGGTTGCCCCGGTCGCCCCCGGCGCTCGGGCCAGGACGATGCTGCTGCTGGCCGGCTGCGCCCAGCCCGCCATGTACCCGAACATCAACGGCGCGGCGCAGCGCGTGCTGGCGCGGCTGGGCGTCGAGCTCGTCGAGGCCGACGGCGCGGGCTGCTGCGGCGCGCTCAAGCTGCATCTGGCCGATGCCGAGGGCGCGCGCGACAACGCGCGGCGCAACATCGACGCCTGGTGGCCGCGTGTCGAGAGCGGCGTGGAAGCCGTCGTCATCACGGCCTCGGGCTGCGGCGTCCAGGTGAAGGACTACGGTCACCTGCTGCAGGACGATCCGGCCTATGCCGTCCGGGCGGCGCGGGTGGGCGAGCTGGCGCGCGACGTGAGCGAGGTCGTCGCCGCCGAGGGGGAGGCCCTGCGCGGGCTCCTTGAAAAGTCGGCGTCGGCGGGACGGCGGAAAATCGCCTTTCACGCGCCGTGCACCCTGCAGCACGGCCTGAAGATCCGCGGCGTGGTCGAGGAATTGCTGGTTGCCGCCGGCTTCGAGCTGACGCCGGTCGCCGACGCGCACCTGTGCTGCGGTTCGGCGGGTACCTACTCGATCCTGCAACCGGAAATCGCCCGCCGCCTGCGCGGCCACAAGCTCGCAGCCTTGTTGGGCAACAGCGCGGCCGGCCAGCCGGTCGGCGTCGCCAGCGCCAACATCGGCTGCATCGCCCACCTGCAGGCCGGCGCCGGCGTGCCGGTCAGACACTGGATAGAATGGCTCGACGACAGGCTGACACCTTAGGGAGGGTGTGATGACGATCGACGAAAAAACCGCGCTGGAACAGCTGGCGCGCCATGGCGTCAAGCTGCCGCCGCAGCCGCGCGTGCTGATGGAATTGCAGCAACTGCTGCGGTCGAACGATTACGACAACCGCGCCGTGGCGCGCGTGATCGGCAAGGATCCCGGCATCGTCGCCCTGCTGTTCAAGGCGGCGCGCTCGCCGGCTTTCGCCCGTGCCAGGAACGCCCAGACGCTCGAGCAGATCCTCATGGTGGTCGGCATCAAGCAGGTGTTCAACCTCGTGCAGGCGGTCGCGCTGGCCACCGTGCTGGGCGACCGGGCGCGCCGCGCCTTCGAGGTGTTCTGGCGCCGCGCCGACGAGATCGCCCAGATGGCTGCCGTCGTCGCCGCGGAGCGCATCTCGATCTGCAATGTCTTTCCCGATCAGGCCTATCTCGCCGGCATCTTCCACGAGTGCGGCGTGCCGGTGCTGATGCTGCGCTTCCCGCAATACTGCGAGAAGTTGCATCTCGACGACGCCACCTGCTGGCCCGACCTGTCCGCGGAGGACGAGAGGTTCAGCGTCGATCACTGCTCGGTCGGCTATCTGGTGGCGCGCCACTGGGGGCTGCCCGATTTCGTCTGCGACGCGATCCGCTTCCATCACGACCTGCCCGAGGAGAGGACGATCGGCGCGGCGGTGACGCTGGTGGCGATCATCCAGGCGGCCAGCCATTTCTACCATCGGCTGCATGACGTCGACGATCCGCTCTGGCAGAAGATCGGCGCGCGCGTGCTGACCGAGCTCGGCCTCGGCCCAGACGACGAAAAAGACTACTGCGAGCAGATCACCGGCCGCTTTCTCGACCGCGGCTGATCAGCGCGGGTTGTATTCTTCACCGGCAGCTGGGCGATCGTCGTGCCGTGGAGCAGCATGCCCATCTGCGCCGCCATCACGTTGCTGGTCAGGTAGCCGCGGGATTCTAATCTTATAATCACCGCATGCCTTTCATCATCGAAACCTGTACGGCGCAGCATATCGGCGACCGCGACGAGCAACAGGACCGGGTCGGCCTGTTCACCCATCCGGGGCATCGCGGGGCGCTGCTGGCGGTGGTGGCCGACGGCATGGGCGGGCATTCGGGCGGCGCGCAGGCCGCCGAGCAGGTGATCCATTCGGCCCGCACCAACTTCCAGAGCAGCACCCTGGAACCGGACCGGCTGCTGGACGTCCTGACGGCCAGCATCAACGATGCCCACGCCGCCGTTCGGCTGGCGAGTTTCACCAGCGAGCAGGACCCCCACAGCACGGCCTGCCTGTTGCTGCTCTACCGCGGCCGGGCCGGCTGGGCCCATTGCGGCGACACGCGCGTCTATCACTTCCGCGCCGGCGAGCTGATGGCGCGCAGCTGGGATCATTCCCACGTGATGAATCTGGTCCGGCAGGGCTATCTGACCGAAACCCAGGCCGGCCAGCATCCGCAGAAAAACCTGCTGGTTTCCTGTCTCGGCGATCTCGACGCGCCGCAGATCGAAACCGGTTTCATCTCGCCCCTGAGCGACGGCGACTGCTTCTTGCTGTGCAGCGACGGTCTGTGGGCTTATTTCGCCGACGAGGAGCTTGCCCGCCTGCTCGACGAGCATTCGTTGCGCAAGGCGGCGGAACTGCTCGTCGGCGCGGCGCGCGAGCGGGCCCAGGGGCGCGGGGACAATTGCACCCTGGCCATCGCGCGCGTGCGATCCATCGTCGAAGAGCGTCCCGTGCTGCCCTGGCGGCGCACCCCGGAGAAATCATAGGAAAGGTTGAAACAAAATGGCGTTGAAGATTGGCATTCCGAAAGAAACCTGCGCCGGCGAGAAGCGCGTCGCCGCCGTCCCCGAGGTGGTGGAAAAACTGGTCAAGCTGGGCTTCGCCATCGCCGTCGAGAGCGGCGCGGGCGACGGCGCGAACTGCGCCGACGCGGCTTACCGCGGCGCCGGCGCCGCGATCGTCGGCAGCGCGACCGAGCTCTGGGCGCAGTCGGACATCGTGTTCAAGGTGCGCCCCCCCAGCCTGGCGGAAGTCGCTCTCCTGAAGGAGGGCGGGATGCTGGTCGGCTTCGTCTGGCCGGCCCAGAACCCGGAGCTGATGCAGGCGCTGGCCGCGCGGCGGGCCACCGTGCTGGCCATCGACTGCCTGCCGCGCACGCTCTCGCGCGCGCAGAAGATGGATGCCCTGACCTCCCAGGCCGGGGTCGCCGGCTACCGCGCCGTGATCGAGGCGGCCAACGCCTTCGGTCGCTTCTTCGCCGGCCAGATCACCGCCGCCGGCAAGGTGCCGCCGGCCAAGGTATTCATCGCCGGCGCCGGCGTGGCGGGTCTGGCGGCGATCGGCACGGCGGCGGGTCTGGGCGCCGTCGTGCGCGCCAACGACACCCGCGCCGAAGTGGCCGACCAGGTCAAGTCGATGGGCGGCGAGTTCGTCAAGGTCGACTACGAGGAAGAAGGTTCCGGCGGCGGCGGCTACGCCCGGGTGATGTCCGAAGGCTTCCAGGCGGCCCAGCGCGCGATGTACGCCCAGCAGGCCCGGGAAGCCGACATCATCATCACCACCGCGCTGATCCCCGGCAAGCCCGCGCCCCGCTTGATTACCGCCGAGATGGTGCAGAGCATGAAGCCGGGCAGCGTGATCGTCGACATGGCGGCGGAGCAGGGCGGCAATTGCGAGCTCACCGTGCCGGGCGAAGCCGTGGTGCGCCATGGCGTGACGATCGTGGGATATGCCGATCTGCCCTCGCGCCTGGCCCGGCAGGCCTCGACGCTCTACGCGACGAACCTGCTGCGGCTCGCCGAGGAACTGTGCAAGAACAAGGACGGCACGGTCGACGTGAATATGGAAGATGACGCGATCCGCGGCCTGACCGTCGTCAAGGAGGGTGCAATCACCTGGCCGCCCCCGCCCCTCGCGCCGTCCAGAACGCCTGTCGCGCAGGCGGCCAAGCCGGTCGCCCGGCCGGCGGAGAAGAAGTCTGCCGGCCACGGTCAGGGCGGCGCTCCCATGGCGGGCGGCACGCGGGTTGCCCTGTTCGGCGGCGGCGCCCTGCTGTTCTGGCTCATCGGCGCCTATGCGCC
>JAGXSN010000136.1 GCA_018333815.1 Sulfuritalea sp.
CCTCTCCCTTACCAAGGGAGTGCTCTACCACTGAGCTACATGGGCAAAACCTTGACCTAGCCTGCCTGGAGCGGGTAGCGGGAATCGAACCCGCGTCATCAGCTTGGAAGGCTGAGGTTCTACCATTGAACTACACCCGCCCGCCTGCACCGCAAACCACGAAAACCCTGCTGCCTGCCACAGACTGAAACCCTGGTGGAGGGGGAAGGATTCGAACCTTCGAAGGCTGAGCCGGCAGATTTACAGTCTGCTCCCTTTGACCGCTCGGGAACCCCTCCAGCAAAACGCTGTATTATGCGCCAACCTCTGGCAGACTGTCAATGTTCGAGTGCGCAAAGTGCGCAAACCTCCGGCCGCCGAAGCATCCCCGCTGCGCATCGCCCTGCTCTCCCAGTGCGGCGGGGCGATCGCCGTGTGGATCCTCGTCGCCGGACTCGACCTGCTCACCACGGCCGACTTTGCGCGGATTCCCCTCCTCCTCGCGCTGGTGCAGGGCGGCATTGCCGCGATGATTTCGCTGCGTCTGCGGGCGCCGGTCTGGTGGCTGCCGATCCATCTCGCTTTCATGCCGCTGGCGGTTGCGGTGCATGGACTGGACATCGCGCCCGGCTGGTTTCTCGCCGCCTTCGTACTGTGCCTGTTGGTTTTCTGGCGCGTCGACCGCAGCCGCGTTCCGCTTTATCTCACCAGCGATGCGGCAGCGGACGCCCTGCTGGAACTTTTGCCCGCGGCGCCCTGCCGCTTCGTCGACCTCGGTTGCGGCGATGGCGGCTTGTTGCGCAGGCTGGCGGCGGCGCGTCCGGATTGCGCTTTCACCGGCATCGAACACGCGCCGCTGACCTGGCTGCTGGCATTGCTGCGCTCGCTCGGCCAGCCCAACCTGATGATCCGGCGCGGCGACTTCTGGGGGGAGCCACTGGGTGGCTACGACGTGATCTATGCCTTTCTCTCGCCCGCTCCGATGTCGCGACTGTGGCTGAAAGTCGTTGAGGAAACGACGCCGGGAGCGCTGCTGGTCAGCAACAGTTTCGAGGTTCCGGGCGTCGAAGCCGATTCGACGGTCGCAGTCGGTGATCGCAGAAAAACCCGCCTGCATCTCTACCGCCAGGCTCTTCTGCGATAAGGCCGGCGATTACGCTGCATTTCCGCCCATCTTGAGAGGCGGCGATCAAGAATAATCGGCTCCGGCACAAGATCGCGGAACGGACATGGCGGACATCATCTGTGTGATCGGCAACAAGGGCGGCACCGGCAAGACGACGCTGTCGCATATGCTCTGTCAGGGCATGGGATTGCTCGGCCAACGCTCCGTTTGCGTCCTCACCGACACACATCGGGAGCCGCTCGACCCGGCCGGCCGGCGCTACCTGATCGCCGATGCCCGCTCGCGCGAGGCGCTCGCCAGGGTGACCGACAAGATCCGCTCGCTCAAGGCCTGGCTGGGCGTGATCGACGGTGGCGGCAACCGCACCGAAATGGACCGCCGCCTCTATGAACTCGCCGACCTCGTGCTGCTGCCCTTCCGCGATTCCCACGAGGATCTCCGCACCGTGATCCGCGATCTCGAGATGTTCCCGCGCGCGTACGCGATACCGACGCAATGGCCGACCAACGCCTGGCAGCGCGAAGCGGCCGAGAATGCGGTGGCGCAACTGCTTGCCTCCCACCGTGACCGCATTCTCGATCCAGTGTTCAGTCTTTCTGCGAGCAAAATCTTGCTGCAGAAACAAGTGCCGGCGGGCTTGCCAACGCCGCTCGCCAACGCCTGCCGCGCCATGGCGCATCAGGTGGTCGATCTGCTGCAACTCCCGCTGGAAGAAGGCATCATCCCATGGCAGGGCGCCGCGCGCCAGGCAGCTGCACCACCCATGGCAGTCGCAGCCTGAGTCTTTACTTTTTTCCCTGGGCAACCAACAGGGCCTGCGAGCGGTTGCTCACCCCCAGCGCCTTGAAGATGGCGGAAACATGGATCTTCACCGTGCCTTCGGTGACACAGAGCATCTCCGCGATGTCACGGTTGGGCTTGCCTTCGGCCAGCAGCTCGAGCACGCGCGCCTGGCTCTTGGTCAGACCATGACGCTCAGCCACGGTCCTGGAGCGCTTGCGCTTGCCGCTCAGTTCGCGGTATTCAGGCGGCAACCAGGTTTCGCCGGCCAGGACTTCGCGCAGCGCACCGAGCAGGACATGGGTCGGACTCGCCTTGGACGCAAACCCCGCCGCGCCTTGACGCATGGCCTTGGTGACCGTATCGGCATCGTCGAGCGCCGACAGGACCACCACCGGAATGTGCGGATAACGCTTGCGCATCACGCCGAGGAAAGCCAGTCCTCCGGTGCCCGGCAACATCAGGTCGAGCAGGGCCAGGTCGAAGTCGCCGTTCGCTTCGAGCAACCGGGTCGCCTCATCGGCATCGCGCGCGCCGAGGATCTCGGTGGCCGAGCCGGGCTCCTCCAGCGCCCTGAGCGCGAGCAGCAGCCCTTCACGCACCAGGGCATGATCCTCGATCACCAGAATGCGCAACTCATCCTCCTTTGTAATCGGGACTATGATTGAAGCCGAATCATAACCCCGTCGAGACCAAACATGACAACCGAAAACGACCCGATGGAACTCATCCGCAACATGTGGGGCAAGATGGGCTTCGCACTGCCCGGCATGGTCGCGCCGACGGTCGATACCGACGAACTCGGCAAGCGCATCGCCGACCTGAAGGCCGTCGAGGGCTGGCTCAAGTCGAATCTCAGCCTGCTGCAGATGACCATCCAGGGCCTCGAAATGCAGCGCGCCACGCTGCTGGCCTTTCAGCAGATGAGCCAGGCCACGCAGGAAGCGGCCGCCGATGCCGATGCCGCGATCAATCCCTTCCTCGATCCGGCGGTGTGGCAGATGCCCTGGGATCTCCTCAAGAGTGCCGTCCCGCCAGCACCGACTTCTTCAGAGCCGGCGGCCGAAGCGCCTGCCGCCAAGCCCAAGCGTTCACCCCGCAAGAAAAGCGAGCAAGGTCAGCCAAAGGGGTAAGGTCAGCATCCCCAGCAGGGCAGGGTGAGGGCGGTATTCACGCAGTCAGATCACGCCCTGGGCGCGCAGCGCCTCGATGTCGGCCTCGGCATAGCCTGCGGCGCGCAGCAGTGCCGTCCCGTCAGCGCCGACTTCCGGGGCAGGGCTGCGCACCGCGAAATCCAGTCCGCTCATCTTCAGCGGCGGTGCGAACTGCCTCAGGCCATCGATCTCTGGCGGCATGCCGCGCACCCTGAGTTGCGGGTGTTCCATCGCCTCCTCGAAACTCAGCACCGGCGTGACGCCGCAGTCGACACTCTCGAACTGCACGGCCCAATGCGCGAGCGGCAGGCTGGCGAACAGCGTTTCAAGCTCGCGCCGGGTGCGTGCGCCGTCGGCGTCGCGCGCGAGGCCGAAGGGCTTGAGGTCGGGACGCCCGATCGCGTCGCAGAAAGGTGCAGCGTGCACACCGGCCCCGGCAGCAGGCGCGTGAGGTCGAGGACTTTCAGGCCGGCCAGCGGGCCGGCGGATTGCGTGATCATGCGGATTTTCTCACGGTCGGCCGAGGGGGCTGACGCCGCCGCGCTCGCCAATCCGGACTACTGGCACGAGTAGGCGGTTCGGGCGGCAGCGCAAGCGGTCATTTCAATGCTTCGATGCCGGCACCGAAATTAATGTGGTATGCGGCACCGCCCATGACGAGGGCCGGTACGGACTTGACACCGGCGGACTCGGCTTCGCTCAGGCGGCCCTTGTCGTTGCCCAGATGGACGATTTCGACCTCATATTTGGCCGGATCGAGGGCGCTGGCGACGTTCAGTTCGGCGGCAACGCAGACAGGGCAACCCGCGTGGTAGAAAATGGCTTTGGTTTTCATGGTGATCTCCTGGGGTCGTGAGTGCCACATGGCACGCATCCATGGTAGGCACTGCGCCGGCGTCCGGATAGCGGGCACTTGCCGGTGCCCCGGGCACTTTTTGGTGTAGTTTTCTGAAAACAGAGGAGATAATAAATGCCGGCGACGAAGTCTGCCTACGCGCAACTCGAGGATGTGGTGGGCTGCAAATGGTCCGTCTCGGTGCTCTGCGCGGTGGCGGCGGGAATCAACCGACCCGGCGCCCTGGAACGTCACATCAAGGGAATATCGACCAAGGTCCTGTCCGAGCGGCTGCGCAAACTGACCGCCTTCGGCCTGCTCGCCAAGCATGTCTTTACCGAGTTGCCGCCACGGACCGAGTATGCGCTAACCCCGAATGGCCTGAAACTGGTCAGCATCATCGAACAAATCAAGCTGCTCGAAGGTGAGATCAGGTCTTCAGAAACCGAGATGGCGGCGCTGGCGGCCCGTCCTCAGCGGCAGAGCACGCCATGAAAACCATCGGACTGATTGGCGGCATGAGTTGGGAGTCGACGGTGCCGTATTACCGCCTCATCAACGAAGGCGTCAAGCAGCGCCTAGGCGGATTGCACTCGGCGCGCATCGTGCTTTACAGCGTCGATTTCCATGACATCGAGCGTCTGCAGCATGCCGGTCGCTGGGACGAGGCGGGCACGTTGCTGGCCGACGCCGCGCGCGCGCTGCAGTCGGCCGGCGTGGATTTCGTCGTGCTCTGCACGAACACCATGCACAAGGTCGCGCCGGCCATCGAGGCTGCCGTGACGATTCCGCTGCTGCACATCGCCGACCCGACGGCGAAGGCTGTGAAGCAGGCATGCATCCGCACCGTGGGTTTGCTCGGCACGCGCTTCACGATGGAGGAGGATTTTTATCGCAGCCGGCTGGACTCGCGGCACGGCCTCAAGGTCATGATTCCCGACGCGACGGACCGCGATGTCGCGCATCGGGTGATCTATGAAGAACTCTGCCTTGGCGTGACCATCGAGGGATCGCGCGCGGCTTACCGCGCCATCATCGAAAGGCTCGTCGCGCAGGGCGCCAGTGGCATCATCCTCGGCTGCACCGAGATCGGGCTGCTGGTCGGGCCGGACGATTCGCCGGTGCCGCTGTTCGACACCACCGCCCTGCATGCGGAAAGTGCAGTCGAATTCGCCTTGGCTTAGTCGTACTTGCGCTCGTCGCTGACGACCTTGCCGTCGTTGGGCAGCGTGCCCGGTGCGACGAACTCCACCGCGCCGCGCAACTTGGTCAGTTCACGCAGGCTGTCGGCAATCGTTGCGGCATCGCCGCCGCCCTCGCAGCGGAGCGTCATCGCGTCGCTGCTGTCCGGGTTGGTGACGACAAGCCGCGCGCGCAAAATCTCCGGATGGCGCTTCTGCACCGCCGCGATCTGCTCGGGATGAACGAACATGCCCTTGACCTTGGTGGTCTGGTCGGCGCGCCCGAGCCAGCCCTTGATGCGCAGGTTGGTGCGGCCGCAGGGTGAAATGCCCGGGAGGATCGCCGACAGGTCGCCGGTGCCGAAGCGGATCAACGGATAGGTCGTGTTGAAGGTGGTGACGACGACCTCGCCCACCTCACCATCGGGCACGGGGTCGCCGGCGCCGGGACGGACGATTTCGAGGATCACTTCCTCATCCGCCACCAGGCCTTCACGCGCCGGCGTCTCGTAGGCAATCACGCCGAGGTCGGCCGTCGCGTAGGCCTGGCAGCCGCTGATGCCGCGTGCCGCGAAGGCTTCGCGCACCGGCGGCAGGAAAGCCTCGCCGGACACCAGCGCCTTGGTCAGCGCGGGAATCTTCAGGCCGAGTTCGTCGGCCTTGTCGAGCAGGATGCGCAGGAAGCTCGGCGTGCCGACATAGCCCTGCGGCTGCAGGTCGGCCATCGCCTGCAGCTGCTGCTCGGTCTGCCCCACGCCGCCCGGGAAGACCGTGCAGCCGAGCGCCAGCGCGCCGCCTTCGAGGATCCAGGCGCCCGGGGTCATGTGGTAGGAAAAGCTGTTGTGCACCAGATCGCCGGCGCGGAAGCCCGCAGCGAACAGCGCGCGCGCCGTGCGCCAGTAATCGGGGTTGCGGCCCTCGGGTTCGTAGATCGGACCGGGCGAGGAGAACACGCGCCCCAGCCGGCCCCAGCGGGCCGCCACCAGCCCGCCGAAGGGGCGATGCTGTTTCTGCAGTTCGATCAGTGCATGCTTGCGCACCACGGGCAGCCGCGCCAGCGCGGCGCGCGTCGTGATCTGCGCCGGATCGATTTCGCGCAGCGACTCCGCGAACCATGGCGCGTTGGCCTTGGCGTGCGCGATCTGCGCCGGCAGGCGCGCCATCAGGTCGCGCTCGCGCTGCTGCGGGTCGCGCGTCTCCAATGTATCGAAATGTTCCTGGTTCATGCCAGCCAGCGTTTTCTTCTGCGGTAGTGCTTCACTTCGCGGAAGCTCTTGCGTCCGGCGCTCGACAGGCCGAGGTAGAACTCCTTGACGTCCTCATTGTTGCGCAGCGCGTCGGCGGCGCCTTCCATGACGACGCGACCATTCTCGAGGATGTAGCCGAAATCGGCATAGCGCAGCGCCATGTTGGTGTTCTGTTCGGCCAGCAGGAAGGTCACGCCCTCCTTCTGGTTCAGGTCCTTGACGATGGAAAACACCTCGTCGACGATCTGCGGCGCGAGGCCCATCGAGGGCTCGTCGAGCAGCACTATTTTCGGATTGGCCATCAGGGCGCGGCCGATCGCGCACATCTGTTGCTCGCCGCCCGAGGTGTAGGCAGCCTGGCTGGTGCGCCGCGTCTTCAGGCGCGGGAAATAGCCGTACACCTTGTCCAGGGTCGCGGCCACGGCACCCTTGCCGTCGGTGCGCGTGTAGGCGCCGGTCAGCAGGTTTTCCTCGATGGTGAGGTGGCCGAAGCAGTGGCGGCCTTCCATCACCTGGATGACGCCGCGCTTGACCAGATCGGCCGGGGTCAGCGCCTCGATGCGTTCGCCGCGCAATTCGATGGAGCCCTTGGTGACCTCGCCGCGCTCGCCGGCGAGCAGGTTGCTGACCGCGCGCAGCGTGGTGGTCTTGCCGGCGCCGTTGCCGCCCAGCAGGGCGACGATGCCGCGCTCGGGCACGGAGAACGAAACGCCCTTCAATACCAGGATCACGTGGTTGTAGATCACTTCGATGCTGTTGACGTTGAGCAGGATGCTGGCTTGAGTCATGCGTTCGGTTCCGGCAGGGCGGATGGTTCATCGGCGGGAAGCCCGGCGCCGCGGGCCTCCCGCCGCGGGTGGTGCATCACTCCTTGCACTG
>JAGXSN010000137.1 GCA_018333815.1 Sulfuritalea sp.
AGTTGGTGGAAATTGCCGAACAGGGCGCCGATGACCACCGGCGCCAGGGCTGCGTAGAGCCCGTAAACCACGGGCAGGCCGGCCAGCAGGGCATAGGCCATGCTCTGCGGCACCAGAACCAGGGCAACCGTCACCCCGGCGAGAAGATCGATGCGCAGGTTCGCCCCGGACATGGGGAACCAGCGCAGGAAGGGCAGGTAGTTTTGCAGTCTGGAAGTCACCGCGATCTCCTCGAAATTGTGAGCCTAGGGCTGAGTCGAGGGCATTCTGGCCGGAATGCGACTATGTGGAAAGTTAATTATTGATATGGAAACCATATACGAAAAGATATGGTTTCGCGTCCGACCCGACACGCGCGTCCCGGCAGCGGCGCGGGGAGGTGGAGGAGGAGGAGGATCAACCGCCGCGGCGCATCGCGTCGAAGAACTCGGCGTTGTTCTTGGTCGATTTGACCTTGTCGAGCAGGAATTCGGTCGCTTCGAGGTCGTCGAGGCCGTACATCAGCTTGCGCAGCACCCAGACTTTCTGCAGCACGTCGGGTTTCTGCAGCAGTTCCTCGCGGCGCGTGCCGGAACGGTTGACGTTGATCGAGGGGTAGACGCGCTTCTCGGACATGCGGCGGTCGAGATGGATCTCGGAGTTGCCGGTACCCTTGAATTCCTCGTAGATCACCTCGTCCATGCGGCTGCCGGTGTCGATCAGCGCGGTGGCGATGATGGTCAGCGAACCGCCTTCCTCGATGTTGCGCGCGGCGCCGAAGAAGCGCTTGGGCTTTTGCAGGGCGTTGGCGTCCACGCCGCCGGTCAGCACCTTGCCGGAGGCCGGCTGCACGGTGTTGTAGGCGCGCGCCAGGCGGGTGATCGAGTCGAGCAGGATGATCACGTCCTTCTTGTGCTCGGTGAGGCGCTTGGCCTTCTCGATCACCATCTCGGCCACCTGCACGTGGCGCGTAGCGGGCTCGTCGAAGGTCGAGGCGACCACTTCGCCGCGCACCGTGCGCGTCATTTCGGTCACCTCCTCGGGACGCTCGTCGATCAGCATGACGATCAGCACCGCCTCCGGATGGTTGGCGGAAATGGCGTGGGCGACGTGCTGCAGCATCACGGTCTTGCCGCTCTTCGGCGCCGAGACCAGCAGGCCGCGCTGGCCCTTGCCGATCGGCGCGATGATGTCGATGACGCGGCTGGTGATGTTTTCCTCGGCCCTGATCTCGCGCTCGAGGCGCAGGTGCTGCGTCGGGTGCAGCGGCGTCAGGTTCTCGAACAGGATCTTGTTCTTGCAGATTTCCGGCGATTCGCCATTCACCTGGTCGAGCTTGACCAGCGCGAAGTAGCGCTCGCCGTCCTTCGGGGTGCGGATTTCGCCCTCGATGGTGTCGCCGGTGCGCAAATTGAAGCGGCGGATCTGCGAGGGCGAGACATACACGTCGTCCGGGTTGGCCAGATAGGAGGTGTCGGCGGAACGCAGGAAGCCGTAGCCGTCGTTCATCACTTCGAGGCAGCCGTCGCCGTAGATGACCTCGCCCTTCTTGGCGTGCTCCTTGAGGATGGCGAAGATGAGTTCCTGCTTGCGCAGGCGGTTGGCGCCCTCGATGCCGACGGCCGTGGCCATGTCGATCAACTGGCTGACGTGGTGGTTCTTAAGTTCGGAAAGCTGCATGGGGGCGGGCCTGTGAGGATGCGCGGGACGCGGGTCCGGCGGGAGGGGGATGCTGCGGGGGAGGGGGAATCCTGGGCCGGCAGGGGAGGGGGTCCGCGACCCGAAACCGCCCGGCGCCGCGCCGCGCGATCCCGGCCGAATGTAATGGGTTCAGAGGTTGCTGTCAATGAATGCGGTGAGCTGCGATTTCGACAGCGCGCCGACTTTGGTGGCCTCGACGTTGCCGCCCTTGAACAGGATCAGGGTCGGGATGCCGCGGATGCCGTATTCGCCCGGCGTCTTCGGATTCTCGTCGATGTTCAGCTTGACGACCTTGAGACGGCCGCGGTAGTCGCGCGCGATGTCGTCGAGGATCGGCGCGATCATCTTGCAGGGGCCGCACCATTCGGCCCAGTAGTCGACGAGAACGGGAATGGGGGATTCCAGCACGTCGCTGTTGAAGCTCGCGTCGGTGACGTAATGGATGTGTTCGCTCATGGTTTTGCCTCGAGGGAGTGTGGCAGGGAGTGTGGCAGGACGGGGGATCAGATTTCGAGATTGTCGATCAGGCGCGTGCTGCCCAGCCGGGCCGCCGCGAGCACCACCAAGGGTGTTTTTCCTTCTGCGGGCGGCAATTCTAGATCAATTCGCCGGCGCACGGCAACGTAATCCGGCGACCAGCCGCGCGCGCGCAATTCGGCATCGGCGGCGGCTTCGAGGGCCGCGTAGTCGCGGTTGCCGGCGCGCACGGCCGCGACGATCCGGGCCAGGCAGCGGTGCAGACGCGGGGCCTCGGCGCGTTCGGCGGGCGTCAGGTAGCCGTTGCGCGAGGACAGGGCGAGGCCGTCGTCCGCGCGCACCGTCTCGCCCGGGATGACTTCGATCGGCAGGGCGAACTGACGCACCATCGCGGAGAGCGCCATGAACTGCTGGTAGTCCTTTTTGCCGAACAGGGCGGCCTGGGGCTGCACCACGGCGAACAGCTTCATCACCACCGTGGCGACGCCGCGGAAATGGCCCGGGCGGAATGCGCCCTCGAGGATGTTCGCATGCTCGGGCGGCGGTTCGACGACGTAGCGCTGCGGTTCGGGGTATAGCTCCGCCTCGGCGGGCGCGAACAGGTGATCGACGCCGGCGGCGACGAGTTTCTCGCAGTCGGCCGCGAGGGTGCGCGGGTAGCGCTCGAAATCCTCGCCGGGGCGGAACTGCAGGCGGTTGACGAAGATCGAGGCGACGATCGTGTCGCCGTGCGTGCGCGCCTGGCGCATCAGGGTGATGTGCCCCTCGTGCAGGTTGCCCATGGTCGGCACCAAGACCACATGTTGACCATTTTGGCCGGCCGCTTTCAGCGCGGCCCGCAGGCCGGCGATGGTTTCATGAACTTGCATGGGGAAAGATCAGTAGCAGTGTTCCGGGGCAGGATAGCTGCCGTTCTTGACGGCGGCGACATAGGACTTGACCGCAGCCTCGATGTTCTGGGCCTCGGCCATGAAGTCCTTGACGAAACGCCCCTTCCTGCCCGGATAGAGGCCGAGCATGTCGTAGAGCACCAGCACCTGGCCGTCGCAGTCGGGGCCGGCGCCGATGCCGATGGTCGCGCAGACCTTGAGTTCGCGCGTGATCTCGGCCGCCAGCGCGGAGGGCACCATTTCCAGCACCAACAGGGCCGCGCCGGCATCTTCGAGCGCGCGCGCGTCGGCCTTCATGCGGGCCGCGCCGGCTTCGTCGCGGCCCTGCACGCGGTAGCCGCCGAGGGCATGGACGGATTGCGGCAACAGGCCGACATGGGCGCAGACCGGCACGCCGCGCTCGACCAGGAAATGCACCGTCTGGGCCATGACTGCGCCGCCTTCGAGCTTGACCATCTCGGCGCCGGCGGCGAGCAGCCGGCCGGCGTTGCGGATCGCCTGCTCCTGCGATTCGTGATAGGCGCCGAAGGGCATGTCGGCGACGACCATCGCGCGCTGCACCATGTGGCCGACGCATTCGGTGTGGTAGACCATCTGCGCCATGGTCACCGGCAGCGTCGAGGTCTTGCCCTGGATCACGTTGCCGAGCGAATCGCCGACCAGGACGACGTCGACGCCGCAGCGGTCTTCGAGGGCCGCGAAGCTCGCGTCGTAGCCGGTGAGCATGGCGATCTTCTCGCCGGCCAGCTTCATGCGCAGCAGTTCGGGCAGCGTGACGGGCTTGTTGGAGGCAAGATAGGTCATGGAACGGCGCCTGTGATTGCGAGAGAAAAAGGATACGGCCGAATCTTACGTAAATCTTTCGATGCGCTGGCGGGTTACTGCGTCAAGCAGGCCGGCGATCGGGCCGTGTCCCGGAATGTCGAGAGCGGGCGCGATGTCGGCCAGGGGCGCCAGCACGAAGGCGCGTTCGGTCATGCGCGGATGCGGCAGCGTGAGGCCCGGTTCGCTCACACGCAGGTCGCCGTAGAGCAGCAGGTCGAGATCGAGGGTGCGTGGGGCGTTCTTTTCCGCGCGCACCCGGCCGAAGGCGGCTTCGATGGCGAACAGCCGCGCGAGAAAAGTCGGCGCCGGCAGGATGGCGGAGTCGACCTCCAGAGCGGCCACGGCGTTGATGAAGTCGGGCTGGTGACGCAGGCCCACCGGCGCGGTGCGGTAGAGCGGCGAGGCGGCGATCATGCGGGTGTCGGGAATCCGATCCAGGGCCGCGAGGGCGGCTTGCACCGCGGCGACCGGATCGCCGAGATTCGCTCCCAGCGCGACGTAAGCGGTGAGCCGCATGCCTTCAGGCGAAAGCGGGGGGAGGGATATCGGAGGGCGCGGCCGAGTTTTTCGCCCCGCGCCGGCGCCGGCGCTTCTTCGGGCCGGCGGTCTCGGGTTTCAGCAGCGCTTCGCGCTCGGCATTGCCGGCCTGCTCGAATTGCGCCCACCAGTCGGCGAGTTCCTGCGGCGCCTCGCCGCTTTCGGCGCGCAGGCGCAGGAAGTCCCAGGCGGCGCGGAAGCGTGACTGTTCGACGAGGCGGAAGGGCGCGCGGCCGCCGCGCTTCTCGAAGCGCGGCTGCAGCAGCCAGATGTCCTTGATGTCGCCGGCGATGCGGCGCGTGATGGCGAGCTTTTCGCCCTGCGTGTCGAGCACTTCGTCCATCGCCGCGTGCAGGGCCGGCACGGGCAGCTCGCCGTTTTGCTTGCGGGTCTCCCAGTTGGCCAGCACCTCGTGCCACAGCAAGGTGGCGAACAGGAAGCCCGGCGAGGTGCACTTGCCTTCCCGTACGCGCCGGTCGGTGTCGGCCAGCGCGAGCAGGACGAACTTTTCGCCGAGCGGCTGTTCGAGGATGACGTCGAGCAGCGGCAGCAGGCCGTGGTGCAGGCCGTCGGCGCGCAGGCGCTTGAGGCATTCGACCGCATGGCCGGAAAACAGCAGCTTGAGCATCTCGTCGAACAGGCGCGCGGCCGGCACGTTCTCGATCAGTTCGGCCATCTCGCGGATCGGCGCCTGCACCGTGGGATCCATGCGCAGCTCGAGCTTGGCGGCAAGCCGCACGGCGCGCAGCATGCGCACCGGGTCCTCGCGGTAGCGCGCGCGCGGATCGCCGATCATCCGCAGCGTCTTCCTTTGCAGGTCGCGCACGCCATGGTGATAGTCGAATACCTGCCCCCTGGCGGGGTCGTAATAGAGCGCGTTGACGGTGAAGTCGCGGCGGGCCGCATCCTCCTCCATGTTGCCCCAGACGTTGTCGCGCAGCACGCGGCCGTGTTCGTCCTTTTCGGTGTCGGCGTCGTGCGCGGCGCGGAAGGTCGACACCTCGATGGTTTCCTGCCCGAACATCACGTGCACGATCTGGAAGCGCCGGCCGATGACGCGCGCGCGGCGAAACAGGGCGCGCACCTGGTCGGGCGTGGCGTCGGTGGCGACGTCGAAATCTTTCGGGGCGATGCCCGCGATCAGGTCGCGCACCGCGCCGCCGACCACATAGGCCTTGTGGCCGGCTTCCTGGAGGGTTGCGCAGGTGCGGCGGGCGGCGTTCGAGACCGCCTCGGGGCGGATGCCGTGCTCGCGCGCCTCGACGATTTGGACGGGATGGGGGTAGGGCTCGCCGCGCTTGAACACGCGGCGCAGCAGCTTGCGGATCATGGAGAGGAGGCCCGCCCCCCTTCGCCCTTCCAATCGCAAACGTCGCGCAGTGCGCGACCTTCCTCGCGGGGGGCTCCAGGTGGTTCGCTGTGCTCGAAAATCAAGGGATGCATCGATTGCGTCCGGCGCCGATCGCGGCTTGCGCCGCGTGGCGCGTTTGCTTGGGACGGCACTGCGCAAACGCTGCGCATTGCACTTTGGGCGCGCATGATACCGTTATCGGGGTCGGCGCGTAAGGGGTGAGGCCAATCACGCATCGTCTTCAAAGCCGGTTCAGCCAGATTTCAGTCAGGGGTCGCAGATCGCCCGCGTCGGCGGCGCCGAGATGGCGCTGCCGTTCTTCAAGGTCCAGACAGAAATCGCGCATGCGCACCGGCACGTCGCGGGCGGGGGGCGGAAAATGGCTGCCGACCTGCACATCGGTGGTGCGAAATCGTCCCGCCCAATCCGGAAATAGATCGCTGGCGATCTGGCGATGGATAGCGCGTCGCGTTTAGCGGCTGGGTCGAACCAGCCGGGCCCGCAGACGCGCCCGATCCACCGGTTCGTTCTCCAGCGCCATCGAGTTGACCGTGAAATCCAGCACCTTTGCCCGATACGCGGCGCGCCGACTGGCCGCGTCCGGGTACCGGGCGCGCCATGCTTCGAGACGTTGGTCGATTTGTTTGGCTTGGCAGGGTGACATGGGCGCCATCGTCGCACGAAGCGGCGGCGTCGGCAACCCCCGCGAGATACGTCAAAGCCGCCGCTTCGGAATCCTCGACGGCGATTTCGACGGCGCGCTTGGCGGCAGCGAGGAGTTGAGCAGCGCGTCGCTTGGCGTGCCGTGCCGCCAGCGCCGACTTTTCGATGGCCTGCTGGGTGGCCGCAGGGATATTCGGGACCGGCAGCGCAAGCAGATCCGCCTCGGAGATGGCCGGGTAGCGAAAAAAAACTCAGGCGCTCCTTCTTTGCGAACTCGATGAACGCCTCGGCGATGCCGTCGTCGGTCTTGCCGTCGTGGTTGAACAAGTCGTGCTTGACGATCAGGTGGCCGTGGTCATCGAGCAACGGCGAGCCGTCCGGGGCTTGCCGGTAGATCTTGTCGCCGGAGGTGTCCTTGGATGGTTCGCGCATGGTGGCGAAGAAGATCGGGTAATCGTCCTGCCTTGGGCAGAGCGGCCCGGCCTTGGCATCGTCGTTCCATTTCTGCACAAACAGCACGCTGGTCTTGGTGCCGGTGTGCGGCTTGAAGACGTTGCCGTGCAGGCCGACGACGGCGAGGATGCGCGTTTCCTTGACGTCGCCGGCGAACGGCGGATTGGCCATCAACACGTCGAAGGCGAAATCGCGGTTGCTGGTCTTGCCGGCGCGCAGCTTGCGCAGGCGCTTCCAGCCTTCGCCGTAGATGTCGGTCCATTCCTCGTCGCCGGTTTTTTCGTCCCAGCGCTCGTAATCCAGCGTATTGAGGTGCAGCACGTTGGTCTGGCGTTGCAGTAGCTCTTGAGTTGTTCCTTGCCGTCTTTGAGTTTGGGTTTTTTCAGCTCGACGAGGATGTAGGGCGTGGTGGTCTTGTCCTTGTCGAAGATGCAGACGTCGGCCCGCTTCTTCTCGCGGCCGAAACTGACGGCGTGCTCGACTTCCATCCGACCGACCGGGTAACCCAGGTCGTCGCGCAAGACCATTACATAGAGTTGGCGAATCGCTTCTTCCGGCGTCAGCTTGATCGGCTTGCCCCGGACCAGGCAGGCGACGTAAGGCGTTTCTTTCTTTGCCGATTCCCTGATCTCGATAGCCTTTTCCAACGCTGCGACTTGCGCAGGTTTGAACTGGCTGAGTTTGTAGGCGCTGTCTTTGAGCAAGTCGGTGAGTGCGGTCATCGTAGGTCCCGTTTCACGTGAATGTCGGCGCCCGCGGGATCGCAAGCGCGACCGGTTGCGTCAGCCTTGGGCGTCTTGATGCAACCTCATGATCGGCCAGCCCTTGCGGGCGGCATGGGCGCGCAGGGTGTCGTCCGGGTCGACCGCGACCGGGTGCGAGACCTTTTCGAGCAGGGGCAGGTCGTTGAGCGAATCGCTGTAGAACCGGGTTTCATCGAACGAGCCCCACCACAGGCCCTGCGTTTCGAGCCAGGCTTCGACGCGGGCGATCTTCCCCTCGCGGAAGGCGGGCGTTCCGCGCGCCGCCCCGGTGAAACGGCCGTTTTCCTGCGCCGGCACGGTGGCGACGAGGTGGGGGATGCCGAATTCGCGACAGATCGGGCCGGTGACGAAGCTGTTGGTGGCGGTGACGATGGCGCACAGGTCGCCGGCGTCGAGATGGCGGCGCACCAGCGCGCGCGCCGGGTTGCCGATGATCGGCCGGATGCGCGCCGCCATGAATTCGCGGTGCCAGGCATCGAGCTCGGCGCGGTCGTGGCGCGCCAGCGGCGCGAGCTGGAAGGCGAGGAAGGCACGGATGTCGAGGGCGCCGGCCTTGTAGTCGTCGTAGAAGGCCTGGTTCTTGGCGGCGTGGATCTCGCGGTCGAGCACGCCTTTCGCGATGAGGAATTGCGCCCACTCGAAGTCGGAGTCGCCGGCAAGCAGGGTGTTGTCCAGATCAAAGAGTGCGAGGTTCATATTGCGGGGGCAAGAGTTGGAGTTGCAGGACTTCCTTGAGCAGGGGCAGGGTGGCGTGCTGCTTGCGCTCGAGCGTGGCACGGTCGAGGTGGTCGAGCACCGCCATCAGGGAGGGCAGGTCGCGCCGGCCGTGGGCGAGCAGGTAGCGGACCAGGCCGTCGTCGACCCTGAGGCCGCGTTCGAGCGCATGGCGGCGCAGCGCGGCGGCCTTCTGCTCGTCGTCGAGCGTCTTCACTTCGTAGATCAGCGTCTGGCCGATGCGGGTGCGCAGATCCTCGCGCAATTTCAGCGTTGCCGGCGGCGGGTGGCCGGCCAGCAGCAGACCAAGGCCGATCAGGCGCGCGGTGTTGAAGATGCGGAACAGCGCGATCTGCGCGTCGTCGTCGAGCGCTTCGACGTCATCGACGACCAGCAGTCCGCCCGGCGGCGCGTGAAAGTCGGTCTTGGCGAGACGGCGCCCGGCGAGCAGCAGGACCGGCCGCTCGCGCAACGCAAGGCTGGCGGCCGCGCCGAGCAGATGGCTTTTGCCGCAACCCGGCGCTCCCCAGAGATACAGCGCGTCGAAACAGCCGGGCTCGGCGAGCAGGTGCAGGCGCGACAGCAGTTCGTCGTTTGCGCCGACGATGAAGTTGTCGAGGCTGGGCGGCTGGTTCGGCCGCAGATCGAGCAGTAGTTGGGTCAAAGCGGGGTCAAAGCGGGGTCGAGGGAGGTGGGGATACGGTAAGATTCGCGCGAATTATCGCCGCAAAACCCCGCATCGTCCCTATTCAGACCATGACAGCTTCCTCCACCCCCATGACCTACCGCGATGCGGGCGTCGACATCGATGCCGGCGATGCGCTGGTCGAACGCATCAAGCCCGCCGCGCAGCGCACCCTGCGCCCGGAAGTGCTCGGCGGCATCGGCGGCTTCGGCGCGCTGTTCGAGGTTTCGAAGAAATTCAAGGAGCCGGTGCTCGTCTCGGGGACCGACGGCGTGGGCACCAAGCTCAAGCTCGCCTTCATGCTGAACCGCCACGACACCGTGGGACAGGACCTGGTGGCGATGAGCGTCAACGACATCCTCGTGCAGGGCGCCGAGCCGCTGTTCTTCCTCGACTACTTCGCCTGCGGCAAGCTCGACGTCGGCACGGCGGCGACCGTGGTCGAAGGCATCGCGCAGGGCTGCGAACTGGCCGGCTGCGCGCTGATCGGCGGCGAGACGGCCGAAATGCCCGACATGTACCCGGCCGGCGAATACGACCTGGCCGGCTTCGCGGTCGGCGCGGTGGAAAAATCGAAAATCATCGACGGCAAGGCCATCGTGCCGGGCGACGCGGTGCTCGGCCTGGCCTCCTCGGGTGCGCACTCCAACGGCTACTCGCTGATCCGCCGCATCGTCGAACGAGCCCAACCCGATCTGGCCGCCGATTTCCACGGCCAGACCTTCGCCGACGCGCTGATCGCGCCGACGCGCATCTACGTCAAGTCGCTGCTCATGCTGATGGAAAGCGTCACGGTGAAGGGCATGGCGCACATCACCGGCGGCGGCCTGACCGGCAACGTGCCGCGCGTGCTGCCCGAGAACGTCACCGCCGTGATCCGGAAATCGGCATGGACCCTGCCGCCGCTGTTCCAGTGGCTGCAAGCGCAGGGCCAGGTGGCCGACGCGGAAATGCACCGCGTCTTCAACTGCGGCATCGGCATGGTCGTGATCGTCGCCGCGGCCGATGCGGCCAGGGCGAAGGAACTGCTGACGACGGCCGGTGAAACGGTTTACACGCTGGGCCGCATCGAGGCGCGGCAGGCCGGCCAGGAGCAGACGCTGATCGTCTAACGCTGCATCGCCGACCTCGGCCACCCGCCGGTCGATCAAACGCTGGCGGTGATGGTCGGCACGTAAGGCGTTTCACGTTAAATCCCGAGGCGGGCGCGTTCCTCGCGCTGCACGTCGGTGATGAAGCGCTGCAGCAGATGCTCGTCGTGGTGGCTCAGATCGACGAAGCGGCAGCCGACGCGACCGACGACCTTGTTGCCGCGCTGCAGGGGGGCCACGTCGCGCACCTCCAGGGCGACCCGCAGCGCGTGGCCGTCCTTGAACTCGATGGATGCCTCCGCCAGCCGCTGGCCGATCTCGAAGGGAGGCGTGGCCGAGGGCGTTTCCAGCGCGACGCCGCCGATGCTGATGTCGATGACCGGCAATTGCAGCGGCCTGTCGCCTTCCTGTGGCAGGCTGCACAGCGGCCGGCGCGTCAGCGGCAGCGCCAGGCGGAAGAATTCGCGGCGCTGCAGGCGCGTGTAGCGCTCCGGCAGGCGGGTGACGAAGGCGCGCCGCCCCTGGTGGGCGATTTCGCGCACCGCGCCGGCGAGGAACTGGTTCCGGACGCCGTGCGGCGCGCAGACGAAGAAGTTGCGTTCGCTCTTGAGCAGCTTCCGGTTGGTGTCCTCGCTGCCGCCCCAGTCGAAGATCAGCAGGCCCTGCGCCGCGTCGACGGCCAGCAGCACGGTGAGGAACATGTCGTCACCCTCGTTGAATACCACGCTGATCCGTTCCCCGTCCTTGATGAGCTGGTGCAGGTAGAACAGGATCTCGCGACGATGGGTCGTGCTGTATTTCTCGAGTTCCTCGGGGACGACGGACTGGACGGTCATGCTTGCGGGCCGGCGGCGTTCTCGCAGTGGCGGGCGATATGACTCCCTATTCTGGCAGCAGTCGCCGGCTCGGCTAAGCCGGATCCGAGGTCTAATTCGACGCCAATTGCCCCCGCTTCGCGCAGCGCCCGCAGCCAGGTGAGCTGGCGCTTGGCGAACTGCCGCGTGGCGAAGATGCCCCGGTCGGCCAGCTCCGCGCCGGGTAAGTGGCCTGCCAGCATTTCCCAGACCTGGCGGTAGCCGACGCAGCGCATCGACGGCAAATCGGCGGTCAGCTGGTATTTCTCCCGCAATCCCTCGACTTCCCCGACCAGTCCGGCGGCCAGCATGGCGCGGAAGCGCTGCGCGATGCGCTCGTGCAGGATTTTCCGTTCCGGCGCGGCGAGGGCGAGGGTCAGCAGCCGGTAGGGGAGTGCTTGCCTCGCCTGCCCCTGCCAGAAATCGCCGAGCGGCTT
>JAGXSN010000138.1 GCA_018333815.1 Sulfuritalea sp.
CAGCCGCCGCTGCGCCGGCCGCGGCTGACGAGCAGCCGATCCGCATCGGGCTGCTTTCCTATCGCGGCCCCGACGAAACCGGCACCAGCTGGAGCGAGCTGCCGACCCGCCTGGAACAGGCCATCCCGGGGCGCCGTTTCGTCATCCAACCCCTGCCGGGCGCGCAGATCGACGAAGCGGTGGAACGCGACGAACTGGATTTCGTGCTGACCAACAGCAGCCAGTATGTCATCCTCGCCGCCCGGTTCGGCATCCAGCGCATCGCCACTGTCATGCTGCCGGAAACCCTGTCGCAACAGCGGGCGATCGGTTCGGCGATCCTGACGCTGGCGCAGCGCGACGACATCGGCACGCTGGCCGATTTGCGCGGCAAGCGCATCGCCGCCGTGGCCAACGACGCCTTCGGCGGGTATCTGGTTGGCGCGCGCGAATTGCTCGCCGCCGGCGTCGATCTTGAAGACGGTGATGCGCACATGATCTTTGTCGGCGCGCCGATGCGCCGCGCCATCGAAGCCGTGCGCGCGGGCCGCGCCGATGCCGCGATCGTGCGCACCTGCCTGCTCGAACAGCTGGCGGGGAAGGGCCTGCTGGACGCAGCGGGATTCAAGATCGTCGCGCCGCGGCAGATTGCCGGTTTTCGTTGCGCCACCTCCACCCGGCTTTATCCGGACTGGCCCATGGCGGCGGCGCGCACGGTCGATCCGCGCCTGGCCAAGCAGGTCGCCATGGCCCTGTTCTCGATGCCGGCCACGGTCACCGGCCTGACCTGGGACGTGCCCGCCGACTATGAGCCGGTCAACGAGCTGTTCCGCGACCTGATGCTCGGCCCCCATGTCGAATTGCGCAGCACCACCCTGCGCGGCGTGCTCAAGACCCAGCGCCCGCAGATCTACGCCGCGCTGGTGTTGTTCTCGGCCATCCTGCTGTACGCGATCTGGCTGATCCGGCGGCATGTCGTCGAACTCCAGGGTGCCAGGACGCAGGCGCGTGAGCTGCAAAGGGAAGCCGAGCACATGACGCGCCTGTCGATCCTCGGCGAAATGGCCGGCACGCTCGCCCACGAACTGAACCAGCCGCTCGCCACCATCGCCACCTACGCCCAGGGACTCGAACGGCGCTGCGCTGCCGGACCGGTCGATCCCGCGGTGGTGCGCGAAGCCAACCGCGAGATCGTCGCGCAAATCGAGCGTGCCGACCAGGTGATTCGCCGCGTCCGCGCCTTCACCAGAAAACGTCTGGCGGTGCGGGAATGCAAGGCGATCGCGACGACTGTCGATGAAGCCATCGAACTGTTTTCCCGTTTGCTGCCCGACCTGCCCGAGGTCGCGGTCGACGATTTTCTGCCGCTGGACGCGCAGATCGAGGCCGATCATCTCCAGCTCCAGGAAGTGCTGCTCAACCTGATGAAGAACGCCGCCGATGCGATGCGCGAACTGCCGCCCCACGACCGCGAAATCGACGTCCGTCTGTCGCGCGGCGCGGGCGTCGTGACGATCTCGGTCGCCGACCGGGGCCCCGCCGTTCCGCCGGAGACCTTCGCCCATCTGTTCGAACCGTTCTACACCACCAAGCCCGACGGCCTCGGCCTCGGCCTGGCGATCTGCAAGAGCATCGCCGAGGCCCATGGCGGCCGGCTCGAGGTCGAGCGGCGCAATCCGCCCCCCGGCCTGATCTTTCACATTCACCTGCCGACCGGAAGTTGCAATGGAAAATCATCCGCCCCCGCTCATTCACGTCGTCGATGACGAGGCCTCGCTGCGCCGCGCTCTGGTGTTCCTGCTCGAATCGGCCGGCTGGCGTGTCGCCGCCCACGAGTCGGCCGAAACCTTCCTCGCCGCGCGCACCGAACCGATGCCGCCGGGCTGTCTCATTCTGGACATCCGCATGCCGCGGCTGAGCGGGCTCGAACTTCAGCGCATCCTCAACGAGCGCGCCATCCGCCTGCCGGTGATCTTCCTCACCGGTCACGCCGACGTGTCGATCGCCGTCCAGGCGATGAAGCTCGGCGCCTGCGAGCTGATCGAGAAGCCCTTCAAGGACCAGGTTCTGCTCGACGCCGTCGGCCAGGCGGTGCGCGCCGACCTGGCTCAGCGGGACGAATACCTGGCCCGCCAGGCGCTGCGCGCGCGGCTCGACCGCCTTTCGCCGCGCGAGATGGCGGTCGCCCGCCTGATCGTCGCGGGCCTGCCCAACAAGGCGATCGGCCAGCGCCTGGAAATCAGCGAACGCACCGTACAGGTGCATCGCCTGCACGTGATGGAAAAACTCGGCATCCATTCCGCCGCCGAACTGACGCAGCTGGTGCTCAAGGCCGACAGGGAATAAGCCCACCCCGCAATCGCCGCTGCGCGGGACCAGCCTTCGGCTGTCCTGCGGCCTGCGGCCTGGTCCCCTCAAGGGGCCAAGAAACACTCGGGGCGGCCCTTCGTGTTTCTTGAGGAGCCGCTCGGCGCTGCCGTTCCGCCGGCGCCGACTTCGATCGCCTGGTGCCCGGGGCGGGAGTCGAACCCGCATGGCCTTGCGGCCGAGGGATTTTAAGTCCCTTGCGTCTACCGGTTTCGCCACCCGGGCCGTGGCGGTATTGTAGTCAATGCCACTGGCGACGGATGATGGCGCGGATCAGGTGCAGGCGGCGATGGAAGAAATGGTCGGCGCCGGGGATCACCGTGACCGGCAGCTCCAGCGCCTCGGCCCAGGCCAGCACGTTGGCCAGGGGCACGATCTCGTCCCGCGACCCATGGATGACGATGGTGTCGGCCGGCACGGCAGCGGTCTCGTAACGGCGCAGGCCTTCGACGAAACCTGCCGCCGTACCCACCAGCACCAGTCGCTGCGCGGCAGCGCCTGCGGCGGCGAGCCGCTGGGCGACGCGCGCGACGACATGGGCGCCGAAGGAAAAGCCGGCGAGATAAACAGGCAGCCCGGCGCCGAAGCGTTGGCGCGCATGGGAATGCACGACCAGCAGGTCCTCGGTCTCGGCGATGCCGTGGTCATGCGCCCCTTGCGAGCCGCCGACGCCGCGGAAGCTCGGCCGCAGGGTGAGGCAACCGAGTTCGCGGAACGTCCGCGCCAGCGTCGTCACCACCTTATTGTCCGCCGTGCCGCCGTAGAGCGGATGCGGATGCGCAACCAGCGCGATGCCTTGCGGCGCCTCGTGCGGCTCGACAAACATTTCTATCTTGCCGTCCGGCCCGTCGAGCAGGACGCGCTCATGACGACTCATTGATTGTCGATCAACAGGCGCTCGACGATCTTGCCGTTGACGAGATGCGACTCGATGATCTCGTCGATGTCTTCCTGATCGATGTAGGTGTACCAGACATCCTCGGGATAGACGACGATCACCGGTCCCTTGTCGCAGCGGTCGAGGCAGCCGGCGCTATTGACGCGGACGCTGCCCGCGATCCGCTCGCCCATCGCCTTGACGCGCTCCTTGCAGTAGTCGCGCATCGCCTGGCCGCCGGCGTTGTTGCAGCACATCTCGCCCGGTTCGCGCTGGTTGGTGCAGAAGAACAGGTGGTATTGGTAGTAGCTCACGATGCTGCTCCTCGGGTTGGGTGCGCCAATGTAGCAAAAGTCGCCGCCGCCGACCCCTGTTCTTTCGGCCGGTCCATTAAGCACATTTGCTTATGGCGTTTCCAGTCCGGTTTGCTACCATTGCGGCGCTACAGAAGCCCGTTCCGGGCCTGAGCGACCGCCTCCCGTCCACCAAAAAAGGAGTTTCGCCATGTCGCTGTTGCAAAGAATTTCCGCCCTGCTTCTTCCCGCTTTCATCGCCGTCTTCCTGCCCGCCTCCCAGGCGCTGGCCAACGAAACGCCCAGCAGTGTGCCCGGCGTGGAAATCGTCAATGTCGCCAAGGCCAAGGAGCTGATCGCCGGAGGCATCAAGTTCTATGACGTACGCGTTCCCGCCGATTTTGCCGATGGCCATATCAAGGGGGCGGTCTCCCTGCCCTACACGAATGCCAGCGAGAACAAGCCGGACTTCGACGCCAGCAAGGACGTCTGGGCGGTTAACCGGCTGCCCGCCAACAAGAGCGAGCCGATCCTGATTTACGGCAACAGCCCCAAGGGCTGGCGGCACTACAAGGCCTCCGTCCTCGCCGCGCGGGCCGGGCATACCAAGGTTTACTGGCTGCGTGACGGGATCGATGCCTGGAAGGCGGCCGGCAATCCGGTGCAGTGATCCCGTAATATCGGCCTGATCCGCATCAGACCCGGAAATTCCTGAACTGCCAGGGATCGTCCGGGTCGATGTCCTGGGGAAAGAAGTCCGCGCGTCCCTCGAGCGGATTCCAGCCGGCATACGCGCCGACCACCTCGCCCAGATAGGGACGACACAGGGCGATCAGTTCGTCGTGCGGCATTTCCTCCGGCTCGACGACGCCGCGCGCCGGATTGCGGATCGCCCAGGCCAGGCCGGCCACCACGCCGGCGGCGACCTGGATCACCGTCGCCGAGTTGTAGGGCGCCAGCTGCCGCGCTTGGGCGGCCGACACGCGCGAGCCGAGCCAGTAGGCGCCGCGCGGATGCCCCATCAGCAACACGCCCAGTTCATCGACCCCGGCGACGATTTCGTCGCGGAGAATGCGCTTGTGCGGCTGCGTGCGCCACTCCCGTCCGGCCAGTTCGTGGATCGACAGCACGGCGTCGTCGCAGGGATGGTAGGCGTAATGCACGGTGGGCCGGTATTCCGGCGTCGTTCCGCTGCCGACCGTCAGATAGTCGGCGATCGAGATCGCTTCGCCATGGGTGATGAGGAAGGCGTGGAACGGCCCGGCCAGCGGGGTCCAGCTGCGCACCCGCGTCGCCGCGCCGGGCCGCTCGAGGTAGATGGCGGCTTCGCAGCCATACCCGTGCCGCCGGCCGTCGGGCGGCAACCGCTTTTCATGGCTGCCCCAGCCGAGTTCGGCCGGCTGGCAGCCCTCGCCGACAAAACCATCCACCGACCAGGTGTTGACGAATTCGCCCGCGCGCTTCCCCGGTTCGGCGCGCTGCCAGTCGCGCTCGGCGATGTGAATGGCGCGGATCGACAGGCGCCGCGCCAGGCGCGCCCAAGCCGCGCGCTCCGTCGGCACGTCCGTCGCGATGCCGCAGTCGCGCGCGATGTCGAGCAACGCCTGCTTGACGAAATGCGACACCCAGCCGGGATTCGCGCCATGCGTCAGCACCGCCGTCGGCCCCTGCGGGACATGCAGCGCCCGGGCCTGCTCGCGCAGGGCGTAATTGCTGCGCGCCGAGGGGGAAAGCGCCGGATCGGTGTATCCCCCCGCCCACGGCTCGATGCAGGCGTCGAGATAGAGCGCGCCGCGCGCCCGGCAGAGCCCGATCAGGGCCACGCTGGAAACGTTCACCGCGAGATTGAGCAGAAAATCGCCCGGGCCGAGCAGGGGGCCCAGCACCTCCCGGTAGTTCTCGCGCGTCAGCGGCTGGATGCGGTGATCGAGACCATAGGCGCGCGCCTCGTCGATCCCTTCGTTGTCGGCGGTGAGAATGACGATCTGTTCGGGTGTCAGCCCGAAATGGCGGAACAACAGCGGCGCCACGCCCTGGGCGATGGCGCCGAAACCGACCAGAACGATCCTGCCGGAAAAACTGACGGAGAAAAATTCGTTTCCCATCGTGGCTTGCAGGCAAGGCGGCGCCTTCAGGCGACCGGGTATTTCAGCGCATTTTTGGCGATCTTGGCGCGCGCGGCGGCGATCGGGTCGATGTCGAGCGCGTCGGCCAGCTCGACCAGGTAGATCAGCGTGTCGGCCACCTCGTCGCGGATTTCCGCCAGTTTTTCCGGCGACGGCTTCAGGCTTTCTTCCGGCGTCGCCCATTGGAAATGCTCGACCAGCTCGGCGGCCTCGACGATCAGGGCCATCGCGAGGTTCTTGGGCGTGTGATAGCGCCGCCAGTCGCGCGCGGCGGCGAAGGCGCGCAAGGCATCGCGCAGCGTGGTCAGGTCATGGAGGGCATCGTTCATTGGTTCTCCGCGCAAGCATCAGCCAGGACAGGGCGAGAAAGGGCCAGAGCGACGAAACCAGTCGCGTCAGACCGTTGAAATTGAGGAAGTGGCCCTGCTGCCAGACGCGCAGGCTCTCCTTCAGGTAGGGATTATCGGGCATCAGGTTGGCAAGCGCCGTGGCGAGCATCAGTACCAGGGCGGCGAGCGCCTGGCGCTGCGCCAGCCCCAGTTTCAGGGCGCCGGCCCAAAGCGCCATGCCGAGCAGGAGACCGGCGGCGGCGCCCGGGGTAAGCCAGCCCAGGCCGTGCGAACCCTGCATCAGCACGAGCAGGGCGAAACTCTTGACCAGGAGCGCCGCGCCGATGACGGCGCAGGGCAGCAGCACCGGGCGATTGCGCGCCAGCCGGCCGGCGATCAGCCCAACGGCAAGGGTGTGCGCCGTGACGGTGATCATTTCCATCTCGAAGAACTGGCCGGCTTCGAATTCGAGCGCCGCCGGCAGGCCGAGCAGGGCGCGCAGGTTGCCATTGCCGAACAGGAAGGTTTCCGGATTGAGCTGGGTCAGCCACCAGAGCGCCAGCAGCACGAGACCGCGATCGCCGTCCGTTCCGCCCAGGAAGTGGCTTTCGCGCCAGGCATGCAGGCGGCCGCCGTCGAGCAGCTGCGTCCCCCAGCGCAAACCGGCCAGCGCACCGAGACAGGCGCCCGCCAGATTGCAGGCGAAATCGAGATTGGAAGGCACACGGCCAGGGAGGAAATTCTGCCCATACTCGACGCCGAAGGAGAACAGGCCGCAGCCGAGCAGCGCCAGCGCCAGCGCCGCCAGCGCCGGCAGGCGCGCCGCCAGCACCGCGACCCAGAGAAAACCGAGCGGCAGGTAGGCCGCCGCGTTCGCCACCAGGTCGAAGTCGGTGTAGTAGCGCGGCCAGGCGGCGGCGAGAAAGGCGAACGGATCGGCGCCGGTGGTGCGCCAGCCGGAAAACGGGAACAGGCTGCCGTAGAGCGCCAGCAGCGTGTAAACGACGGCGAGATAGAGCGGCAGCCGGGCTGTGGCGCGCGCCGACACGCGAAGATCAGGCTTGGTGCGGAGTTGTCGCGCAGGAACGCAGGCGGCGCAGCAGTTCGGCGGGCGCCAGGCGGGCCGGATCGAAACGCCTCATCAGGTCACCGAGCTCGACGCCGTCGAGCGTGTTCTTCACCAGCAGGCCGAGGTCGGTGTCGCCCTCCATCAGCAGGCGGCGATCGAAGAACAGCGTGTCCGGGTCTTCCTCGCGCGCCAGCAGCGCGAGGAAGTCGCGCGCCTTGGCTGAAATGGTCAGGTCGGCCGGCGCGGGATCGAAGACCGGATGGAAGCTGCGGCCGTTGTAGCCGAAACGCAGCGTCATGCCCGCGTCTTTGACGCGGATCGTGAAGCGCTTGCCGACGAGCATCTCGAGCGGCTCGCGCGGTATCAGGCGGCCGAGCGCGAGGTTGAGGCCGGTCACCAGCGCCAGCGTCGGCGGCAGTTGCGGCAGCTTGTCGCCGAGGCGCGCCAGCGGCGCGGGCAAGGTGAAATCAGGCAGTTTGAAGTTCATCATCATGTCGAGACCCAATCGAGACCCGGGCGATCGTACCAGAAGCCGTTGCAGTAATCACCCGCCGGCATCGGTGCCGTCGTGCCGTCGAGCAGCGCACGGTAGGCGGCGATCAGCTCGGTCATGCCCTCGGATTGCGGCGAAAGGCGCAGCAGGTCGACACCCGTCGCCGCCAGCTCGGGCAGTTCGCGCTCGAGGTGGTAGAGCCTGGCCGACTGCGTCTGGATGCCGTTGAGGGTCAGGAAGGGCTGGCCCTCGCGCGTCTTCACTTCGAGGCCGTCGGGAAACTCGATGCAGCGGAACTCGCAGCTGTCTTTCTGCAAGCGGTAACGTCGCGCGGTGAAGCAGCGCGCCGAGTAGGCAAGCGGGATGCGGCCGTGGGCGAACACCTCGGTTTCCACACCGGCAGGAATCTCCCGGTGCAGGCTCGCCAGCGCGGAACGGCCGATTTCGGGCGGCATCACCCAGCGCGTCGCGCCGCAGTCGGCGAGGATCTTCAGCGTGTGGCTGTTGAAGATGTTCAGCGTCGGGCCGGCGACCAAGCGCTGGCCGCGCTCGGCCAACTGGCGCACCGCGCCCATCTCGTTGGCCTCGATGGTCAGGCGCGGGTCGTCCTTCGCGGCATCCATCAGGCGGCGCACGGCCTTGAGGTCGGATTCGGATTCGATCAGCGGCAGCGTCGACAACGCGACTTCCTTGCCGGCATCGGCCAGCACGGTCGCGGCTTCGAGGTAGTCGTCGAGGCGCATCTCGTGGCGGCGCGAGCAGACCGCCTCGCCGAGATAGATGACGTCGACCGGCTGCTCGGCCATCGCCGCGTAGAAATCCATCACCTGCTGGCGCGGCCAGTAGTAGAGCAGGGGGCCTAGAGCAAGGCGCATGGCTTATTTCCAGGGGCGGTTGTAGGCGCCAAGCGTGGCCGACTGGCCTTCGGAAATCTTGTTGAGTTCGGCCATCCACGCAGGCGTCGGCTTGAAGTGTTCGGGATCGCGCCGACAGGCATCGATCGCCGCGCGCCAGACCTTGGTGACCTGCCCGACGTAGGCCGGGCTGCGCTGGCGGCCCTCGATCTTG
Organism: Sulfuritalea sp.; assembly: GCA_018333815.1. GTDB lineage: Bacteria > Pseudomonadota > Gammaproteobacteria > Burkholderiales > Rhodocyclaceae > Sulfuricystis. Next base: position 8,602 of record JAGXSN010000138.1, read on the forward strand.
AGCGCCTTGACGCCGGCCTTCATCAGATCGGGCAACAGTTCCATGGTGTTCAGGCTGGCGGGTTCCTCGATGGCGTAATAGGTTTCCTCATCGACCTCGAAGCGGCCCTTGCAGAGCGTCGGATAGCCGGCGCGCTCGCCCGGCCCGAAGCGGTCGATCAGCACGCCGCCCAGCCGCGTTTCCATGCCGCGCGGCGTTTCCTCGTAGCGTACCGCCTTGCCCGGCGAGCAGGCGCCCTGGCAGTTCGGCGAGGTGCCGGTGGTGTAGGCCGACAGCGCGCAACGGCCCTCGACCATCACGCACAGGCCGCCGAAGCCGAACACCTCGATCTCGACCGGCGTGTTCCTGGCGACGTGTTCGACCTGCGCCAGCGAGAGCACGCGCGGCAGCACGGCGCGCCGGATGCCGAAACGCTCGCGGTAGAAGTTGATCGCCTCGTAGTTGGTCGCCGAACCCTGCACGGACAGATGCAACCGGAGCTGCGGATGGGTGCGGTGCGCGTATTCCATCAGGCCGGGGTCGGCGAGGATCACCGCGTCGACGCCGAAGGCCGCGGCCTTGTCGACGGCGGCCGTCCAGTTCGGCCAGTTGTCGGTGAGCGGAAAGGTATTGAGGGCGACCAGCACCTTGACGCCGCGCCGGTGGGCGTAGGCGATGCCTTCCTTCAGGTGGGTGTCGTCGAAGTTGAGGCCGGTGAAGTTGCGCGCATTGGTGGCGTCGCGAAAGCCGGTGTAGACGCAGTCGGCGCCGTTATCGACGGCAGTCTTCAATGCCGGCAGGCCGCCGGCGGGACAGACGAGTTCGAATGGGGAAGCCATGGCGATTCAACGAGTTGGAGGGCGGACTATAAGAGTCCCGGGGCTTGCGGGGATTGACATGGGTCAAGGTCGGCGCTGGCGGGACGGCACTCCGGTCAGGGCAGCGTGCCGCGCGGCTTGCGGCCGGCGCGGGCCAACAGCAGGTCGTAAAGCGGGC
>JAGXSN010000139.1 GCA_018333815.1 Sulfuritalea sp.
GAGGCGCTCGAGCAGCTCTACGAACTGAAACGCCTGGCCGGCGCGTAAGGCCTGCCAGGCCCGCCCGCCGCGGCCGAGAAGTATGGCATCATAGGCGCTCGCAATAATGACCAACAAATCCGAACACGGCGTCATGAGCGTCCGTCAGGTGAAATTGCCGAAGGCTTTCCCCTTCCTGCTGGCGGCGGCCTGCCTCCTCGCGGCCGCGGGCCTGCCCGCGCGGGCGGCCGCGGGCGAGCTGGTGTTCGGCGTCTATCCGGTCGTCTCGGCCAGTGAGATCGCCGCCCAGTATGCCCCGCTGCGCGAGCATCTGGCCCGCGCGCTCGATCGCCCGGTCAGCCTGCGCTCGGCCCCCGATTTCGAGCGCTTCATCGACCGCACGCGCCTGGGCGAATACGACCTCATCTTCACCGCGCCGCACATGGGTCGCCTCGCCGAGAAACGCGACGGCTACCTTCCGCTCGCCCAGACCGGCTACTCGATCGCGATCGTCGTGATCGCCCGCCGGGACGGGCCGGTCCGCCAGCTCGCCGACCTCCGGGGGCATTCCCTGGCGGTCGGCGCCCGCTTGTCGATGAGCTACCAGCTGGTCGATCTCGCGCTCGGGGAGAAGGGGATCGAGATCGGCCGCGACGTCCGTTTCGTCGATACCCGCAACTTCTCCAATGTGTTCGAGGCCCTGGTGCGCAAGGAAGCCGACGCGGGCGCCACCGGCACTCTGCTGTGGGAAAAGTTGCCGCCCGAGAAGCGCAACGTCCTGCGCGAAGTCTGGCGCTCGAAAACGATCCCGGGCTTTCTCCTCCTGGCCCATTCCCGTCTCGGCGCGGAAACCCTCGGGCGTCTGCGCCAGGCGTTGCACGATTTCGCCGCCACTGCGGCCGGCAAAGCCTATTTCGCGCAGTCGCAGCAGATCGACTTCCGCCCGGTCGATGAAGCCACCCTCAGGCGCATCGACCCCTACACCGCCGTCCTCACCAACCCCGACCCGCCGCGATGAGTCAAGACTCCGCTCCGGCCGTTCCCTGGCACCGGTCGATCCGGTTCCGGGTGGTCGCCGCGGCCGCCGTCATCCAGGCCTTGATGCTCGCCCTGCTGGTTGCCAACAGCTACCGGCTGGTCACCTCGACGCTGGAGAGCCAGACCCAGGCCCGTCTCGAAGCCCTCGCGCCGCTGTTCAACGCCGCCTTCGCCGGCCGCGTCTTCCAGCGCGACCACAGCGAGATCGAGGCGATCCTGCAAAAGCTGGTGCAGGGCAATCGGGGCGAGTTCCGCTACATCGTCGTGCTCGGCCCGCGCGACGAGACGCTGGGGCAGGTCGGCGCGCTGCCGGTCGAGCAGCGAACCGACATCGACATCCTTACGGCGCTGACCGACCAGACCTACAACGCGCAGATCCAGCTCTCCCTGCCGGGCGAGCCGCAGGTGGGGAGCGTGCGCTTCGGCCTTTCGCTCGCCGGGCTGGACGAACTGCGCGAGAAGGTCCTCGACCAGAGTCTGGCCATCGCCGGCGCCGCCCTGTTGCTCTCGCTGCTGTTGCTGACCGCGCTCGGCTATCTGCTCACGCGTCACGTCACCGACCTGGTGGCGGCGACGCGCCGCGTCGCCCAGGGCGACTTCAGCCAGCCGATCGTCCCCCTCAGTCGCGACGAAATCGGCACGTTGGCCGAGCACTTCAACCGGATGGCGACCGCGCTCGCCCGCGCCGCCGACGAACGCAGCCGCCATCTGCGCGAACTCGAGCATCTCGCCCACCACGATCCGCTGACGCGGCTGCCGAACCGCGCCCTGCTGGCCGACCGCCTCGCCCAGGCCATGGCGCGCACCCAGCGCGCCCAGCGCCTGCTCGCCATCGCCTATCTCGATCTCGACGATTTCAAGCCGATCAACGACACGCTCGGCCACAAGGCCGGCGACCAGCTGCTGGTGATGGTGGCCAAGCGCCTCAAGGAGCACACGCGCGCGGACGACACCGTCTGCCGCCTGGGCGGCGACGAATTCGTCCTGCTGCTCGGCGATCTGGCCACCATCGACGAGTGCAACATCGCCGTCGATCGCCTGCTGATCGAGCTGGGCAATCCCTATCAACTCGAGGGCGAAACCGTGCGCGTCACCGCCAGCATCGGCCTGACGATCTATCCCTTCGACGATGCCGATGCCGACACCCTGCTGCGTCATGCCGACCACGCCATGTATGTCGCCAAGCAGGGCGGTCGCAACCGCTACCATCTCTTCGACACCGAGCAGAATCGCCTGGCGCAGCGCCGTCCCCGGATGGCCGGGCACAGGCCCTAGCCCGTTCGATCCAAATGTCGGCGCTGGCGCGACGGCCCCATGACGGCCCTACGGCGCCGGGCGGTGCGTTTCGTAACGCCGGTGGGCGCTGGCCAGATAGTCGCGCGAACGCATCTCGATCAGCCGCGACACCGTACGGGCGAATTCGCCCGCCTGCGGCCCGGCGACGTAGAGCTGTTCGGCCGGCACGTCGGCCGCGATCGCCAGCTTGACGCGGTGGTCGTAGCAGACATCGACCAGCCAGGTCAGGCGCCGCGCTTCGTTGGCCCGGTCCGGCCCGAGCCGCGGCACGCCGGACAGGAAGATCGTGTGGAAACGATGCGCCAGTTCGAGATAGTCGAGCTGGGAGCGCGGCCCGCCGCACAGCGCGACGAAGTCGAACCAGGCCACGCCGGGCGCGCGATGCACGACGGGGATTTCCCGCCCGAGCAGGTGCAGCGGCCGCGCGTGCCCCGCGCCGTGCGCGACGCGCGCGAACGTCCGCTCCAGCAGCGCTTGCGCGTCGCCGTCCGCCGGCAGGAGGTAGACCGCCGCCTGCTCCAGCGCGCGCAGCCGGTAATCGATGCCGGCGTCGATCTCGATCACGTCGAGCCTGTCGTTCAGCAGCGCGATGGTCGGCAACAGGCGCTCGCGCTGCAGGCCGTTCGGGTAGAGGCCGTCGGGCGGATAGTTGGAGGTGATGCAGAACACCACGCCCGCCTCGAACAGGGCCTGCATCAGGCGCGCGAGGATCATCGCATCGGCGATGTCGGCGACATGGAACTCGTCGAAGCACATCAGCCGCGTTTCCTGCGCGATCTGGGCCGCCACCTTGGCCAGCGGATCCGCCTCGTTTTTCAGTCGCCTGAGTCGCTCGTGGCTCTCGCGCATGAAGGCGTGAAAATGCACGCGCCGCTTGCGCCGGTAGGGCACCGCCTCGAAAAAACAATCCATCAGGAAGCTTTTGCCGCGCCCGACGCCGCCCCAGAACCAGACGCCGCGCGGCAGTTCGGGATGCACGAGCAGCTTGCGCAGCCGGGTGCGGCGCGCCGTCTTGAAATCGATCAACGCGTCGTGAAAGGTCTGCAAGCGCGCGACGGCGGCCCGCTGGGCCGGGTCGGCCTCGCTGCCGCGCGCGGCGAGCGCGGCAGCGAAGGCGCGCAGCATTGCGTCGCGCGGGGGGATGCCGGAGTTGCGCTGCGCCAATTCAGCAGTGCAGCGCCCGCTTGTCGACGGCGAGCGCCGCCTCGTGGATCGCTTCGGACAGGGTCGGATGAGCGTGGCAGATGCGCGCGACATCCTCGGCCGAGGCGCCGAACTCCAGCGCGGCGACGGCTGCGGCAATCAACTCCGAGGCGTTTGCGCCGAGGATGTGCACCCCGAGTATGCGATCGGTTCTGGCGCAGGCCAGCATCTTGACGAAACCGTCCGCCTCGCCCTGCCCGAGTGCGCGGCCGTTGGCGAGAAAGGGCGCCTGGCCGACCCGGTAGCTCGCGCCCTCATTCCTGAGCTGGGTTTCGGTCTTGCCCACCCAGGCGATCTCGGGATGAGTGTAGATCACCCAGGGAATCGCGGCGTAATTGACGTGGCCGGCCTGCCCGGCGATCAGTTCGGCGACCATCACGCCCTCCTCGGCGGCCTTGTGCGCGAGCATCGGCCCGCGCACCGCGTCGCCCACGGCCCAGACGTTCTCGAGAGGGGTCCGGCACTGAGCATCGACTTCGATGCGGCCGCCGGCATCGATCGCCAGACCGACCGCTGCGGCGTTCAGCCCCTGGGTGAAGGGCACGCGGCCGACCGCGACGATCAGTTTGTCGCATTCGAGTCGCAGCACCTCGTCGCCCATCTCGTAGTCGATCGCCACGCCGCTTTTGCCCTGGCTGACCGCCGCGATCTTCACGCCGAGGTGGATCCTGAGGCCCGGTTTCCGGGTGAGGAGCTTGCGCGCTTCCCGGGCGATCTCCGGATCGGCGGCGGGCAGGAAATCGGGCAGGGCTTCGAGGACGGTGACGGCGGCGCCCAGGCGCTGCCAGACCGAACCCAGCTCGAGACCGATCACGCCGGCGCCGATCACGCCCAGCCGCTGCGGCACCGCGCCGAGCGCCAGCGCGCCCGCGTTGTCGCAGATCGTCGCGTTATCGACGGGAATGCCGGGCAGCTGGCGCGCAACCGAGCCGGTGGCGACGATCACATGCCTGGCATCGACGACTGCGCCGGCCCCGTCCCTGCCGGCGACGGCAATTTGCCACAGCTCGTTCTCGCGGCCGGCGAAGCTGCCGCGGCCGGCAAGCAGCGTCACCTTGTTCTTTTTGAACAGCCCGCGGATGCCGCCGGTCAGCTGCGTCACGATGTTGTCCTTGCGGCGCATCATCGTGGCAACGTCGATCTGCAGGCCGGACACGCCGATGCCGTGCATCCCGAACGCGCGGCCGGCTTCCTCGTAGAGTTCGGCAGAGCGCAGCAGCGCCTTGGACGGGATGCAGCCGACGTTCAGGCAGGTGCCGCCGAGGCGCACCTCGCCTTTGGGATCGGCATAACTTTCCGCCTCGATGCAGGCCGTGGCGAAACCCAGTTGCGCGGCGCGAATGGCGGCGACGTAACCGCCGGGGCCGCCACCGATGACGACGACATCGAATTGCCGGTTGGTCATCGCGGCTTCTCCCTTAAATGTCGAGCAGCAGGCGCGCCGGGTCTTCGAGCGCTTCCTTGATGGTCACCAGGCCGAGCACCGCCTCGCGCCCGTCGATGATGCGGTGGTCGTAGGACAGCGCCAGATAGTTGATCGGGCGGATCACGATCTGGCCGTTCTCGACCACCGGGCGCTCCTTGGTGGCATGGATGCCGAGAATCGCCGACTGCGGCGGATTGATGATCGGGGTCGACAGCATCGAGCCGAACACGCCGCCGTTGGAGATCGAGAAGGTGCCGCCGGCGAGTTCCTCGAGCGCGAGCTTGCCGTCCTTCGCCTTGGCGCCGAATTCGGCGATCTTCTTCTCCACCTGCGCGAACGACAGTTGGTCGGCGTCGCGGATGATCGGCACGACCAGGCCGCGCGGGCTGCCGACGGCGATGCCGATGTCGAAGTAGCCGTGATAGACGATGTCGCTGCCATCGACCGAGGCGTTGAGGATGGGGAACTTTTTCAGCGCCGCGACCGCCGCCTTGACAAAGCAGGACATGAAGCCGAGCTTGACGCCATGCTCCTTTTCGAACTTCTCCTGGTATTTCTTGCGCAGTTCCATCACCGGCGCCATGTTGACTTCATTGAAGGTGGTGAGGATGGCGTTCTGCGCCTGCGACTGCAGGAGGCGCTCGGCAATGCGGGCGCGCAGGCGCGACATGGGCACGCGCTGCTCGGGACGGTCGGCGCGGAGCGCGTCGGCATCGACCGCCGGCGGCTGC
>JAGXSN010000140.1 GCA_018333815.1 Sulfuritalea sp.
TCAGCGTGAAGCGGCTGCCGGCGATTTTGACGCCCGCCTCGAAATCCAGCCCGCCCAGGCCGGCGCCGAGATCGACATGATCCTTCGGCGCGAATGCGAAGGCGGGCGGCGCGCCCCAGCGCGCAAGCTCGACGTTGCCCGTCTCGTCGCGGCCGTCGGGCACGCTTTCGTGCGGCAGGTTGGGGAGGCGCGCGGCGAAGGCGTCCATCTCCGCGAGCAGCGCCGCGAGCCTGTCCGCGCTCGCCTCGAGGGTGTTCCCCAGGCCGGCCACCTCGGCCAGCGCCGCGGCCGCGTCCCGGCCCCCGGCCTTGAGCAGGCCGATCTGCTTGGACAGCGCGTTGCGTCTCGCTTGCAGCTCCTGCGTCTGCGTCTGCACCCGCTTGCGTTCCGCCTCGATCACGTCGAAGAGCGAAAGGTCGATCGGCGCGCCGCGGCGCGCCAGCGCAGCAGCGACGAACTCGGGCCGATTGCGCAGCAACTGAATGTCGAGCATGGGATGATCCTTGATCAGGCCGCGGCGCCTGCTTTACTGGAAACGGGAGTGCATTTTACGGGGGAATGCCGATGATCTCGCTCAAGGATTGCCTCGATTACAGCGACCTGACCGAGGAAGAGGCGGTCGTCATTGCCATGCACGAGCGCCTGCCCTATCCGCTCGCGGTCGAACTGGCCTGCAGCATGACGCAAACGAAGGAGGGCGAGGTCCTGCTGCGCCGCCTGCTCGAGGCGGCCGTGCGCGACGCGCGGCGCGAGGGCGACGGCGCGACCCTGAAGAGCGCCCGCGCGGCGCTGCGACAGTTCGCCGCGGCGCACCCGCGGCGCTGATCACCCCTCCTGCTTCCGCTTGCGGTACTGCGCGTCAAGCGTGCGCAGGCGGGTGAGTTTTTCGCCGATCTTCTGTTCCAGCCCGCGCGGCGTCGGCTGGTACCACGATACCTTCGGCATGCCTTCCGGAAAGTAGTTTTCGCCGGCCGCATAGGCTTCCGGTTCGTCGTGCGCGTAGCGGTATGTGCTACCGAAGCCAAGTTCCTTCATCAGCTTCGTCGGCGCGTTGCGCAGATGCTCGGGCACCGGCCGGCTCTGGTCCTTGCTCACGAAGCGCCGTGCCGCGCCGTAGGCCACGTAACCCGCGTTCGACTTCGGCGCCACCGCCATGTAGATCACCGCGTTGGCCAGCGCCAGTTCGCCCTCGGGCGAGCCAAGCCGCTCGTAGGTCTGCGCCGCCTCCAGCGCGATCGTCAGCGCGCGCGGATCGGCCAGGCCGATGTCCTCGCTGGCCATGCGGATGATGCGCCGGGCGAGGTAGAGCGGATCGGCGCCGCCGTCGAGCATGCGCGTGAACCAGTAGAGCGAGGCATCGGGATGCGAGCCGCGCACCGACTTGTGCAGCGCCGAGATCTGGTCGTAGAAGGCGTCGCCGCCCTTGTCGAAGCGGCGCAGGTCGGAAGCCAGCGCCTGCTCCAGAAAGTCGGCGCTGACGAGACGGCGCTCATTTGCCAACCCCGCGGCCTGCGCCGCCGTGCGCAGCGTCTCCAGCACGTTCAGCAGCCGGCGCGCATCGCCGTCGGCGTAGCCGACGATGCGGTCGACCGCTTCCGGCGCGAAGTCGAGGTCGGGAAAGGCATGCGCGCGCGCCCGTTCGTGGAGTTCGCGCAGTTCGTCCGCCGCGAGCGGCTTGAGCACATACACCGCCGCGCGCGACAGCAGCGCCGAGTTCACTTCGAACGAGGGATTCTCGGTCGTCGCGCCGATGAAGGTCAGCAGGCCCTGCTCGACGTAGGGCAGGAAGGCGTCCTGCTGCGCCTTGTTGAAGCGGTGTACTTCATCGACGAACATCAGCGTGCGGCGGCCGGACTGCGCCAGCGTCAGCTGCGCCTGCTCCACCGCGGCGCGGATGTCCTTGACGCCGGAGAACACGGCCGAGAGGGCGATGAACTCGGCGTCGAAAGCGTCCGCCATCAGCCGGGCCAGCGTGGTCTTGCCGACGCCCGGCGGCCCCCAGAGGATCATCGAATGCGGCGTCTTCGACTCGAAGGCGAGGCGCAGCGGCTTGCCCGGCCCGAGCAGGTGCCGCTGGCCGATCACCGCGTCGAGCGTCGCCGGGCGCAGCTGCTCGGCCAGTGGTGCATATGGGGCGTGGGGATGGTCCGTGGTGAAGAGGTCAGTCATCGGCTTCAAGCTGGCGGCCGGCAACCGCCGATCACTCGCCGATCACATCCGCGCCCTTGGGCGGCACGAAGCGGAAGGCATCTTTCGGCAGGATCGGGTTGGGCTGGAACTGGGTGAACAGCAAGGTGGTGGTCTGGCCGAAATTGTCCTGCACTTCCATCAGGCGCGGCAGGTTGTTGGCCAGGCCGATGCGCACGCGCGCGAAGGCGCTGTCGGCCGTCTTCGGCACGGCATCGACGAGTTCGAGCCCGTCCGCCGTACCCGCCTCGGTCAGCGCGAAGTGCCTGTCGAGACCTTCGCCGGTGAGCAGGGCCGCCGGCGTGGCGCCCAGCGCCTGGTCGATCTTGCCGACGGTCACCTGGTTGAGATCGAGGTCGTAGGTCCACAACCTTTCGCCGTCGGCGACCAATAGCAGCTTATACGGCTGCTCGTAGCTCCAGCGCAGCTTGCCGGGCCGCTGCATCATGAAGATGCCCGCCGACTGCTGCGGCTTGCGGCCCGACTTGGCGACGACGCTCTGGGCAAAGGCGCCCTGGGCCGCGTGGGTATTGGCCCAGAAGGCGCGCAACTGGTCGAGGCCGCCGGCGGCGGCCAGGCCGGAGGAGAACAAGCCGCACAGGAGGATGAAGATACGCATGGCGCGAATTATCGCCTATCCGCTACCGACCGCCGTCCCGCCGGCACCGACTTTCGGGGCGCCGCTACTCGGAGCGTTCCGGCGCCAGCACTTCGCGCTGCCCGGCGCCATTCGCGCGCGAGACCAGACCGGCCTTTTCCATCGCCTCGATCATGCGCGCGGCACGGTTGTAGCCGATGCGCAGGTGGCGCTGGACGAGCGAGATCGAGGGCCGGCGCTCGCGCAGGACGATCTCGACCGCCTGGTCGTACATCGGGTCGCTCTCCATGTCGCCCTCTTCGCCGCTGCCTGCCGCATCGCCGCCTTCGCCGGCCGGCGCGGCGAGAATGTCCGCCATGAATTCGGGCGCACCGACCTTGCGCAGATGCTCGACGACGCGATGCACCTCGTCGTCGGCGACATAGGCGCCATGCACGCGCACCGGCAGGCCGGCGCCCGGCGCGAGGTAAAGCATGTCGCCCTGCCCCAGCAGCGCCTCGGCGCCCATCTGGTCGAGGATGGTGCGCGAGTCGATCTTGCTGGAAACCTGGAATGAAATGCGCGTCGGAATGTTGGCCTTGATCAGGCCGGTGATGACATCGACGCTCGGCCGCTGCGTGGCGAGGATCAGGTGGATGCCTGAGGCACGCGCCTTCTGCGCGAGCCGGGCGATCAGCTCCTCGACCTTCTTGCCGACCACCATCATCAGGTCGGCCAGTTCGTCGATCACCACGACGATGTAGGGCATGGCCTTGAGCGGCGGCGGGCCGGCTTCGGGATCGCCCGAAGGTGACAAAGAAGCGGCCAGCGGATCGGCGATGAAGGCGCCGGATTTTTCCGCTTCCCTGATCTTCGTATTGAAGCCGGCCAGGTTGCGCACGCCCAGCGCGCTCATCAGCCTGTAGCGGCGCTCCATCTCGCCGACGCACCAGAAGAGCGCGTTGGCGGCCTTGCTCATGTCGGTGACGACCGGGGCCAGCAGGTGCGGGATGCCTTCGTAGACCGACAGTTCGAGCATCTTCGGATCGACCAGGATCAGGCGCACGTCCTTCGGCTCGGCCTTGTAGAGCAGCGACAGGATCATCGCGTTGATGCCGACCGACTTGCCCGAGCCCGTCGTGCCGGCGACCAGCAGGTGCGGCATCCTGGCCAGGTCGGCGACCGCCGGCTGGCCGGCGATGTCCTTGCCGAGCGCCAGGGTCAGGTGCGAGTGCATGTCGTGATAGACCTTGGCGCCGAGGATCTCGGCGAGGCGCACGGCCTGGCGGCGCGGGTTGGGCAGTTCGAGCGCCATGCAGCTCTTGCCCGGCACGGTCTCGACGACGCGGATGCTGACCAGCGACAGCGCGCGCGCCAGATCCTTGGCGAGACCGACGACCGTCGAGCCCTTGACGCCGGTGGCCGGCTCGATTTCGTAGCGCGTCACCACCGGGCCGGGATGGGCGGACATCACCTGCACCTGCACGCCGAAATCGGAGAGCTTCCTTTCGATCAGGCGCGAGGTAAATTCGAGCGTCTCGGCGCTCGGCAGCTCGTCGTTGGCGTGCTGCGCCGCGTCGAGCAGGTGCAGCGGCGGCAGCGCCTCGCCCGGCGCATCGAAGAACAGCGGCGCCTGGCGCTCCTTTTCGATGCGCACCTCCGCCTTCTTCGCCAGCGGGATTTCGAGCGCGACGGGCTCGATGCGCAGCGGCGGCGCTGTCTCGATCTTCTTCAATTCCAGGTCGATCCTCGCCTCGCGCTTCTCGGCCACGGCGCGACCGTAGCGGCGATCCTGCCAGCCCTCCCGCAACGCGACCAGGCCGTGCCAGGTCGCTTCCAGCAAGCCGCCGAGCTTTTCGATGAACCGCAGCCACGACATGCCGGTCGCGAGGCTGAAACCCGCGGCCATCGCCACGAGCAGGATCAGGGTGCCGCCGGTGAAGCCCAGGTAGGTCGCAGTCAGCCGGCCCACCTCGTGGCCCAGGACGCCGCCGGGCGCAAACGGCAAGACTGCGCTCGCGCTCCAGAATCGCATCGCCTCGAGACCGCAGCTGGCGATCAGGAAAACCGCGAAGCCGACCAGCGCGATGTAGAGCGGCCGGCGGTCCTGCCCGAACCAGCGGCTGATACGCCGGTAGCCGAGGGCGACCATCATGAACAACAGCCCGACCCACCACCAGGCGGACAGGCCGAACAGGTAGAACATCAGGTCGGCCAGCCAGGCGCCGAAGCGCCCGCCCGGATTGACGACGGTCTCGGCGTCGGCGGCCTGCGACCAGCCGGGGTCGGTTTTGTCATAGCCGAACAGAATCAGGGCGAGATACAGGCCGAGGGCGGCAACGACCAGCCAGCGAACCTCATGCACCAGCGCGGCGATGCGCGCAGGCAGCGGCGGCGCGGTTTCCTTCGCTCGGGAAGAATAGGGGAGCGTGGCGAATGGCATGGGAGGAGGCTCCTGGCACGAGGGGCATCGTGCCGATTTTCAGCCCGGGCGAGGCGGCCGAACGCCGGAACAGCGCAACAAATCCCGTCCTGACGCCACTTATAATGTTCCGAACCCCATCGGAAGAGGATCGCCCCCATGTCGGCCCGTCACTCCAAGTTGCTGATTCTAGGTTCCGGCCCCGCCGGCTACACCGCCGCCGTCTATGCCGCGCGCGCCAATCTCAAGCCCGTCCTGATCACCGGCATGGCCCAGGGCGGCCAGCTGATGACCACCACCGAGGTGGACAACTGGCCGGCCGACGCCGACGGCGTGATGGGCCCCGACCTGATGGCGCGCTTCGAGAAGCATGCCCGGCGCTTCGGCGCCGAGATCGTCTTCGACCACATCCACACCACGAAGCTGGCCGAGAAGCCGATCCGCCTCATCGGCGACAGCGGCGAATACAGCTGCGACGCGCTGATCATCGCCACGGGCGCTTCTGCCCAGTATCTCGGCCTGCCGTCCGAGCAGGCCTTCTCCGGCAAGGGCGTGTCGGCCTGCGCCACCTGCGACGGCTTCTTCTACCGCGACCAGCCGGTCGCCGTGATCGGCGGCGGCAACACCGCGGTCGAGGAAGCGCTCTACCTCGCCAACATCGCCAGCCGGGTCACCCTCGTGCACCGCCGCGACAGGCTGCGCGCCGAGAAGATCATGCAGGACCACCTGTTCGAGAAGGAAAAAGCCGGCAAGGTCACGATCAAGTGGGACTCGGTGCTCGACGAGGTGCTCGGCGACAAGACCGGCGTCACCGGCATGCGCATCAGGAACGTGAAATCCGGCGCCACCGAGGACATCAAGCTGATGGGCGTCTTCGTCGCCATCGGCCACAAGCCGAACACCGACATCTTCGCCGGCCAGCTCGAGATGCAGAACGGCTACATCGTGACAAAATGCGGCCGCGACGGCAACGCCACGGCGACCTCGGCGCCCGGCGTGTTCGCCGCCGGCGACGTGCAGGACATGATCTACAAGCAGGCCGTCACCAGCGCGGCCACCGGCTGCCAGGCGGCGCTGGACGCCGAAAAATATCTCGATAACCTGGGGTAAGCCGTGCGCAACGGGACGCTCGATGACGCAGCGCGCGCCCTGTTCCGGGACGCGGTGGCCGATGCCGTGCCGCTCGCCGGCAGCCGCGCTCACCACGAGCCCCCGCCCCCGCCGCCGATCCCGCGCCAGCGCAGCCACGACGAGCGCGCCGCGCTGGGCGAATCGCTGTCCGATCGCGACCCCGATCACATGCTCGCCCTGGCCCTGGAGGGGGGCGACGAGGCGGCCTATCTGAAGCCCGGCATGGCGCCGAAGGCACTGAAGGACCTGCGGCGCGGCCGCTGGGTGGTGCAGGCCCAGCTCGACCTGCACGGCATGCAGCGCGACGAGGCGCGCCACCATGTCGCGCTGTTCCTCGCCGAATGCCGCCGGCACGGCCAGCGTTGCGTGCGCATCGTGCACGGCAAGGGCCATGGCTCGCCGGGCCGCGTGCCGGTGCTCAAGCAGCTCGTGCTCGGCTGGCTTGCCCAGCGGCAGGAAGTGCTCGCCTACTGCCAGGCGCGCACCAGCGAGGGCGGCGCCGGCGCGGTGATCGTGCTGCTGGCCGGCTGACAATCCCTCCGTTCGCCTGAAACAAAGCGTTGTGGTATCGTCGCGAAATAGCCATCTGGAGGAACATAATGGCCCCTAATGCCGTCAGCGTCTCGGAATTCAAACTGCACTGCCTCGATGTCATCCGTCGCGTGGAACAGGATGGCGCTGCCGTAGATCTGACCCGGCGCGGCAAGGTCGTGGCGCGCCTGGTGCCCACCACTGCCGCGCCCCAGGGCACGCCGACCTGGCTGCGTCTGCGCGGCCACGGGCGATTGCGCGCCCAGCCGGAGGAAGGCGTGCTCGACGCAAACGACTTCGACGCCACCCACGGGCGGGTGGCGTGAAGCCGCCGCTGCTCGACACCCATATCTGGCTCTGGTGGCTGCTTGGCCAACCCGAACTCGCCACTGACGAGCGCGCCGCGCTGGATGCACTGGCGGCGGCAGGCGCCCCGCCCGCGTTATCGGCCATCAGTCTGTGGGAGGCGCAGATGCTGGTCGCCAAGGGACGCCTCGAACTCGACAGCCCGCTGACCCACTGGCTGCCCACGGCGGCGGCGCCCGAAACGGTGTCGCTCCTGCCCATGGACATCAGCGTGATTCTTGCACTGGACGATCTGCCCAAGGGATTTCATGGCGATCCGGCCGACCGCATCATCGTCGCCACGGCGCGCGCCCATGGCCTGGCACTGGCGACGCGCGACGGCAACATCCGCCGCTCTCGCAGCGTGAAGCTCTGGAAGCCGGCGGCGCCGGCGCGGTGACCGTGCTGCCGGCCGGCTGACGCGGCCCACCCGTCACTTCGTCAGTTCCCGCCAGCCGATCCGCTTGAGCGCGCCGGTGCTGCGATCGATGCGCACGTCCTCGATCTGGTTGGTCACGTCCTTGTCCGTGAGACGCGTCACGCTCTTCACCGCCCCCCCCGGCAGGGTGAAGACGTTCGGCCGCGTTGCCGCGCCGGAGTACCCCACCGCGATATGGGTGTTGGAGCTGCCGGGCACATACACGACGCCGCCGGAACGAAAGTCGATGTTATAGACCCAGCTCGTGAAACCGGAGGGGTTGCAGGGATCGGGCGTCTGCGGCAGGGTCGTGGAGAACACCAGGGTGCCGAAGGCCAGCGTGGGGTCGGTGGTGCCGCGCTCGCCCCCGACGGGGAAATCGAGCTGCCAGCCCGGATTGGCGTCATCGTCGAACACGCTGTCCGGCTTGCCGTCGCCGCTCGGATCATAGATGGTGCCGACGCGGCCGCTGCCGCCCGCGCTGACGATAACCGTCACCAGCGGATTGGTCGGCGCCGCGCCGCCCAGCCAGTCCCAGATGCCGTAGAAGCTCTGCTGCTGGACGTTGGCCAGATCGGAATTGCCGAGCAGGCGGCCGGTCGGGAAAAACACCACGCGCTTCTTGACGTTGGTGCCGGCCTGGGTCACCGTGCCGAGTTCCGGACGGGCGGTGATCGGCTTGTTCGGGCCGGCGTCGAACAGCAGGCTGACCGCCGGCGCGCCGCCGCCGGTGAAATCGAACCTCCAGAGCTTGCCGAGCAGATCGCCGCCATAGATGTATTTCGTCGTGTTGTCCTTGAGCGGACTGTCCGCCCAGGCGGCAATGCGCGCCAGGCCGCTCGGCGCGGTGGCGGAGCCCACTCCGGTCGTGGTCTTGGAGACAAGGACGCCCGTCATCGCATCGAGCACGTAGAGGTAACCGCGCCCGTCGCCATTGACATGATTGTTGTAGCCCGAGGTGACGATGACCACCCATTGTCCGCTCGGCAGCTTGGTGATCACCGGGTTGCCGAAGCTGAGGCCGAGGTCGCAATCCTCGATCAGGCGGGCGATGCCCGAACTCGCGTAGCGCGCCGCGCCGGTCGGCGTCGTCGGCGTGCAGCCGGGTTTGCGACGGAATTCCCACAGTACTTGGGGCGCCGTCTGGTCGCTGATATCGAGCGCATAGTAACCCGCCCCGCCACCCGCGAGCCCGCCGACGAGGATGGTCTTCCACGTTGTGCCATCCTTGACGTCGCCCACCGTCGGCGAGCCATCGACGAAGTAGCGGTGTTTGGTGCCATAGTCCTTGTCGGCGAGGCGATGCAGGTCGGGGATCACCATGGAGGGGATGTAGGTCCAGCGTTCCTGCCCGCCGCCGGCCGAGGCCCCGGCGGCGTTGAAGGCGTGCAGCATGCCGTCGTTGGCGGCGACATACAGGGTCGGATCGGGCCGGGGCGTGTTGCGCGCGGGGTAGCCCGCGCCGCTGCCGTAGTCGAACAGGTATTTGCCGACATAGACCGCCTCGGCATTGACGATGTCGCCGAGCCGTCCCTCGCGCTTGCGGTAGAACCCCGTCGTGCCGGCCGTGTCCTCGTTGCTCTTGTCGCCGCGCAGGTAATCGACCAGGGGCTGCCCGGCGGCGGCGATCTTGTCGGCGGTCGACAGGCAAAGCGGGCCGGTGCCGCAATACTGGATCAGGCCGGCAGCGATGTAGAAGGTGGGGTTATCCCAGGTGAAACAGCCCTGCTCGCTCGCCGGAGGGTTGCAGGCGCCCGGTGTCAGGCTGGCCCAGGTGAACGCGCGCGGCGCGCCTCCCCCCGCCTGGAACGTGTAGATCTTGCGCGCGCTCCAGCTGGCGGCATCGAGCAGCGTGTGCGCCTGCCAGTCTTCCGAACCGAAGGAGATCGCACCGGTCGCCGTGTTGATCGTCTCGCGGATCAGCTCGCCGGTCCACTTCTGCGTCCAGTATTTCGAGCTGAACACGAAGTTGTCGCCGGTCGCCACGTTGGGGTTGCTGGTCGTCGCGGCCGCGCCGCTGCCGTCGTCGACCCAGATCTCGCGGATCATGTCGCGCAGGCCGCGGCTCAGGGTCAGCGGATCCTTGGCGAGCAGGTAGCTGCCATGGCCGTTCACGGCGGCATGCCAGAGATCGTCGATGTTCGCCTGGCTGTTGTCGGACGGCTGCGGCCAGTTGCAGGCGCCGGCGGTCTGCCACGGGCAGATGCCGTTCGCCGCGTTGGCCGTGCTGGCCGTCACGGCATTTCTCACCGCGTCGTAGTCGTCGGTCGGCTCGCCGCTGGGGGTGCGATAGTCGGCGCGATACTGCATCATGCCGTCGATCCCCATGCTGACGCCGAAAGTGACCATGTGCTGCGCCTGGTTCATGTTGACGCCGCTCGTGGTGGGCACGTTGTTCGGACAGACATCCGTTCCCGCGCCCAGCGCCCCGGTGCAGTTGCCCAGCGTGGACGTGCGCAGGTCGGTCTTGTAGTAGTAGGCGGCGACGTCGGCGAGCGTTCCGCTCCAGCCGTCGGCGAACGGGCCGGTGACCCCCCCGATCACCATCGCGGGATCGTTGTCCTCGTTGCCGATCGCGCTGCCGTCGAGCCGCACGCCTGCGCCGGTGTTCCAGTACCCGTCGGTGGTCAGGATGCTGAAATTTTTCTGGCAGGAATACTGGATTGGATCGGTCGCGCCCGCCATGCCGGAGGCGCGGGCGAAGTATCTCCCGGCGCGCGCCAGGGCCGGGCGCAGGGGGGTGGCCCCGCTCGGGTTGATGGCGAACAGGCGGGCATACCAGTCCTGCTTGTGGCCGGTCGCGGGGGTGCCCGGGACGAAATTGAAGTCGGCGATGTTGAGCAGGTTGAAATTGCCGAAAGTGGAGTTGTTGATCGTCATGAAGCCGACCCGATAGCGGTCGTCGACGCTCTGGAAGGCCGTGGAAACCGCGCTTTTCGCCGACTGCATGCGGCTGCGATACCAGGCGAACCAGTTGGCGAAATTGCTCAGCTCTTCGGCATAGCTGCAGTGCGGGCGGTTGACGCAGTCGCTGCGCTCCGAACGATCCAGGGCGGCGAATTCGCCGCCGAGGCAGGCGCCGAAGCGCTCGGTGACCGCGCCGGTGGCGGAAACGCAGAGATTGCCGTAGCTCGCCTTGCCCGGCACGATATCGACGCGCCAGAAGCGGCCCGGCGCGAAGGTCGGGCCCGTGGTATGCACCCGCAGGGTCGGATAGCGCGGCCGGTTGAAGACGCCGGCCTGCAGGGCCTGGCAGGCGTCCGTCGCCGCGGCAACGGCGCCGTCGACGCGCCGGTCGCGGCCGCGCGTGTTGTTGCACCAGCGCAAGGCGGCCGGATAGATGTAGGCAATGCCGCCGACCGTCGTCGGCGTCCAGGAGGCGACGCAATGCGTCAGCTTGCGGTTGGTGCAGAACTCGCCCGGAATCATCGCGTAGTAGTGCGGACCGGCAGCCCGGTTGTTCACGATCTGCGGCGCGGCGGGCGTGCCGGAGACGAAATTGCCCGTACCATTGGCGCGTACGGCGCGCATCGTGTTGTAGGTCTGTCCGCCCACCACGCCCGGCACCAGATAGTTGTCGGCACGCAGGCAGTTGGTGAAGGCGGGACTTGTGCACCACTCCGTGTCGGGAAATTCGGTGCGCAGGTCGATGCCCTGCATCCCCCCCCCGGTGCCATACATCACCTCGTAGGCATCCCAGGGCGTGGTTCCCGCGCCGCTGTAGCTGGTGCGGCTGGTGCCGTCCGCGTTCAGCGGCGGCCGGTAATTGATGGCCGGGTTGAAATACTGCGAGTTGAAGCCGCCATTGACCGTTTCGTCGCGGGTGCCGCCCCCGGCGGCCGGAACGCGCAGGGTCCAGGTGGTGTGCGTCAGGAATGGCGGCATGCCGCGCTGATTGGGGCCACCCGGATAGGGGATATCGATAGTGTTGCCCGCCGCGTCCTGCGGCAGGCAGACCCAGGCGCTGCTGTCGTGATTGGGTCGGCGGCAACATTTGATGCCTGCTTCGCCAGCGTTGTTCCTGCAAAGATTACTATCGTCCGCCCAGTCGGGCAGGTAATCGAAGCGCATCGAGCCCGAATCGTCGAGGATGAACATCAGGTTGGGCTTGACCGGCGAGGCGGTCGGCGTGATCAGCGGGCCGCTGGCGATGTCGGTGGGCGCGGCGCGGACGGCCATGGCCGGCGCGCACAGGGCGAGCGCCAGGGCCAGCAAACGGAGTAGCGGGAGTATCGCTCTGCGGTTCATGGCAAAACCCTCTCGAGGATTGCGGGGCGGGTTCATTGCGAAACGATCGCCTGGACAAAGGCCGTGGTATTGCGCGGCCCGTCGATGCGCGCGACGACGCGGTAGTACACCGGCCCGGGGATTTCGAAACGGGGGGCGCCCGCAAGATTGGATCCCCCTTCGCTGAGGTTCTCCGGCGCGCGGGCGCAGAACACGCCGGAGGCATTCGAGGCGCCGTTGGCGGAGCACAGGCGCTGGACCAGGTAGGCGACGACATGGCCGGTATTGGGGTCGACCGCCAGCACCGCGGGGGTGTGCGTCGCCACATAGCCGTCCCACCAGGCCAGCCATCCCTGCCCCGCCGCCGGCTGGTCATTCACCGCATTCGCGATGTAAAACGAC